>CANNUR010000395.1 GCA_947523045.1 uncultured Prosthecobacter sp. | reverse complement strand
GTGCTCGACAAGGAACTCGCCAAGGCCCCGGAAGAGCAGCGCGAGGCCCTGCGCAGCGCCTACCGCACCGAGGCCAAGAAGCGCAGTGCCGAACAGGTCGCCCTGCTGAAGAAATTCCCGCGCGTCAACCAGCTCAGCGGCGGCTCGCTCTACCTCTACGACACCACCTACAAGACCAAGCACGCCGACACCCTCAAGAAAATGGCCGCCGAGGCCGCCGACATCCGCGCCCGCAAGCCGGCCGAGGAATTCCTGCAGGCCTTCACCGAGGTGCCGAAGAAGCCCGAGGCCGTGCCTGCCACCTTCGTTTTCCACCGCGGCGACATCGGGCAGCCCAAGGCCAGGGTGCAACCCGGCGATCTCACCGTGCTGGCCGGTCGCCGGCAGATTGAGATTGCTGAAGACGATCCCGCCCTGCCCACCACCGGGCGCCGACTCGCCTTTGCGAAATCCCTGACCGACGGCAAGCACCCACTGCTGGCCCGCGTCATCGTCAACCAGATTTGGAAGCGCCACTTCGGCCGCGGCCTCGTTAGCACTCCCAACGACTTCGGCCGGCTCGGCGAGGCGCCCAGCCATCCTGAGTTGCTCGACTGGCTCGCCGATGAATTCATGGCCCAAGGCTGGAGCCTCAAGCGCCTGCATGCCCTGATTCTCAGCAGCCGCACCTGGCAGCAGTCGTCCCTGCGCGACGCCACCCGCGACCGCATCGATCCCGACAACCGCCTGCTCAGCCGCATGAACGTGCTGCGCCTGGAGGCGGAGACCCTGCGCGATTCCTTCCTGGCCGTCTCTGGCAAGCTCACGCCCCGTCTCGGTGGCCCGCCCGTGCCGGTCACCTACAGCGAGGAGGGCCAGATCATCATCGGCATCGACACCCGCGACACGGCAGGCCGGCAAACCGGCAAGTTTGTCTCGCTCAATGGCGACGAACACCGCCGCAGCCTGTATGTGCAGGCGCGCCGCAGCATGCCGCTGGAAATGTTTGCCGCGTTTGACGCGCCAGCCATGACCGACGCGAACTGCGCCTCCCGCCCGGTCACCACGGTCAGTCCGCAGAGCCTGCTGCTGATGAACAACGCCAGCATGCGCGAGCACGCCCAGGACTTCGCCCTGCGCGTCCAGAGCGAGGCCGGCAAGGATCCCGAAAAGCAGGCCGAGCGCGCCTGGAGGCTCGCCTACGGCCGCAGCCCCAGCCTGTCCGACCTGCAGGACGCGACCGCCTTCATCACGGCCCAGACCGAGCACTACCGAGCCCATCCGGCCAAGCTGGAGCACGTGGCAGGTCCGCCGGAAAAGAACGACGCCCCCGCCGAACTGCTCGGTCTGGCCGCCCTCTGTCACGCCCTGATAAGTTCGAACGGCTTCCTGTATGTGGATTGAGCCGCTGCCGGAACGATCCGGCCGGAAGTGAAGCCAGCTGGGTGGCTTGATGGACCCGGCTGACTTGTCTGACCTAGCTGCCCTAGCTGACCTGGCTGACCTGGCTGACTTGTCCAGTGGACGCAGCTGTCCCCCTGAAACAAACAAACCCCGCTCTTGTGGAGCGGGGTTTGGAGTGGGTTTTGAATCTGGCGGCGTCCTACTTTCG
>CANNUR010000394.1 GCA_947523045.1 uncultured Prosthecobacter sp. | reverse complement strand
CCCGCATCTTTGCCCGGGTCGCCGTCCACCTCGAGCAGCGCCGCCAACTGCCGGCCGATGGGGTGGTTGCCCCCACGCCGGCGCCGGTTGCCGCCCAGGCGGAAATCGCCGCCGCCCGCGCCGCGGGACGCACCCTGCTCACCGAGGACGAAGCCAAGCGCCTGCTCGCCGCCTGCGGCCTGCCGGTGGTGCCCACCCGGGCGGCGGCCGACGCTGAGGCGGCGGTGCGTGAGGCCGAAGCGCTCGGTTACCCGGTGGTGCTGAAGCTGCGCTCCCTGACCCTGACCCACAAAAGCGATGTCGGCGGGGTGCGCCTCCATCTCGCCGATGCCGCCGCCGTGCGCACGGCCTTTGCCGAGATCCAGGCGGCGGTCACCGCCAAGGCGGGGGCGGAACACTTTGCCGGGGTCACCGTGCAGCCGATGGTCGCGGCCGGTGGCTGGGAACTCATCCTCGGCACCTCGACCGATCCCCAGTTTGGGCCGGTGATCCTGTTCGGCGCCGGCGGTGTGCTCGTGCATGTGCTTGAGGACACCGCCCTCGATCTGGCACCGCTGACGGCAGAACAGGCGCAGGGGTTGATCGCCCGCACGCGCATCCGCAAGGCACTCGCGGGTGCCCGCGGGCAGGCCCCGGTCGATCTCGATGCCCTGGCAAGCCTGGTCGCCGCCTTCAGCGCCCTGCCGCTGCAGTTGCCTGACATCGCCGAGATGGATCTCAACCCGCTGCGCGTCAGCGCCGCCGGTGCCGTCATCCTCGACGCCCGCATCGTGTTGAAGGCGGGGTGAGGCCGCCACCCGGCGCTGTGGGACACCGCGCTCCGCGTTGGAGATCAGACCGTTTCGCGAATGTGCGCCCAGCAGTGCACGTGCGGGTCGCCGCGGAAGTGCCAGACCATCGACGGCCCCTCGATCTGCCAGACATCCCAGACACCGTCGTTGCCGATGTCATGGTTCTTGAAGAAGGCGAGGTGCAGGTGGTCGAAGCCGGCGCCCTCGATGAGCTTCATCGACTCAGCCGCGTCCTCCTTGCGGAAGGGCTTGAGCAGGTCGGCGAGCACGGCGCGCACCAGGCCCTTCTGATCGGCACTCAGCTCGGTCATCGGGATGCCCTCCAGGCCCTTGGTCTTGCCGGTCAGCTTGATCGTCTTGTTGCCGGCCTCGTCGCGCGCGTCGCCGAGCAGGGCCAGGCCGCGCTGCTTGCCGTCGAGGGCCTGAAACACCTCGTTGGCGCGCTTGGCCTGGAACCAGTAGGCATTGCCCGCGTGGTCGGGCTTCTCATAAAACCCCTTGGCGGCGTGGCCGTAGAAGATCGGGCCGCCGAAGGCGACACCGGCCTCGCTGTCGCTGTCGCCGTCGCAGCGGCGCGTGCAGTGGCGACCGGTCAGCACGAACTGGAACTTGCCGCTGCCCGGTTCGCCGAAGAGGGCGATCGAGGAGCTGGCAAAGCCGCCGTCGCGGGCGTTGTCGTGGTCGAACTGGCGCCAGACCTCCTTCTTGTACTCCTCGCTGTGCAGGCCGTCGAAGATCTGGCGCACCAGGTCCTGGAACTTGTCGTTGCGCGCGACGAAGTCGGTCTCGGAGTTCACTTCGACGAGGGCA
>CANNUR010000393.1 GCA_947523045.1 uncultured Prosthecobacter sp. | reverse complement strand
CTCCACGACAGAACGCGAACTGCTCGCGGGGGGCTTCGTCGAGCGCAATGCCGCCGGCTATCCGTTCATCGATCCGGCGAGGCTGCTCGTGCGGGTGAACGCCAGCCCCACGGACGTCAACCAGTTCGACGTCATCGTGCGCTTCGACGATCCGGGCCAGGGCCGGCAGGGTGACGGCGAAACCGAGGGCCGGGCCGAGGAAGGGCGCCGAGCAGGGCGTGGCGACGACGGTGGCGAGCAACCCGGAGAAGAAGGAGCCGCTGAGGCCCTGCTTGGCCTGCAGGTCGGCACCAACGCCGACCGCCGAGGCGCCAATCTCGAACAGGCCAGCCATGTTGAGGGCGAAGACCAGGAAGAAGGCGGCAAGACCGAAGACGAAGTCGGGCGACTGCAGCTGGAAGCCCCAGGCCTTGCCGAGCGAGATGACCAGGCCGCCGAGCGCCCAGAAGCAGAGCAGGATGCCGAAGGTGTAGGCGAGACCGTGCAGGAGCACGCGCCGGCGGTCCTCGCCGGCCTGCTGGACGACGCTCATGATCTTGATGCCGAGCACCGGAAAGACGCAGGGCATGACGTTGAGGATGAGCCCGCCGATGAAAGCGAAAAGCAGGTAGACGCCGAAGGAATGGGCGGGTTCGGCGGCGGCAACTGCCGCATCAGCACCTTTTGGCTCGCCCTTGGACTCAGTGGCGGGCTCGGTGGCGAAGACCTCCGTCATGGCGGGATCGATCTCGGCACTGGCAGCGAGGGTCAGGGTCAGGCGCGCCTCGGCCTTGGCCGGCATGCAGTTTTTCGGATCGCAGGCGAGGGCGTCGACCTTGACGACGATCTCCGCCGTGTCGCCCACCTTGCCGGCGGGGGTCAGTCGCGCCGGCAGGTACACGGTGCCATCGTAGCCCTCGCTGGTCTTGCCATCGGTGGACGGCACCGCATGCGTCGGCGGCCAGGGCAGTTCCTCCATCGTCCAACCCTCGGGCAGGGTCCACTTGAGGGTGGTCGGCTTGCCGATGACGTCCGGCGGCAGGACCTTGCCATAGGTGTGCCAGTTCTCCTCGTGGATGAGTCGCACCGCCACCCGGAAGGGCTGGCCGGGCGCGGCCTGCTTGACCTCGGCGACCAATTCCGCCTTCACCTTGGGCGCCGCCCCGGTGAAACTGAGCTGGGCGGAGGCGGGAGCGAGACACCCGAGCACAAGGGAGAGCAGAAGCAGGGCTTTCATGAATGAGGATACGAGACACCAGGGCAAACGCTATTCCAGAAACGAGGACTTGTTCCTGATCCCTCATCCCTCATCCCTCATCCCTCGCCCCGACAAAGTCCATTGGCCAAAGCCGGGGCGGCCGTGTAGCATGAATGTCCATGCCTGCTGTTTCGCGCTCCCTCTGTCTGCTGCTGCTCGCGGTGGCCTGTCCCTGCCCTGCAGCGGCGGCCGACCCCCTGCTGCCGGCCCGGACAGCGCTGGCCGAAGGTCAGCCGCTGATCGCCGCCGCCAAGGCCGTGCGCCTGCTCGAGGATCCGACTCTGGTCGCCGGCGAGGCGCGTCAGCAGGCCGCCGCGCTGGCGGTCGAGGCCTGGGTGCGTGCCGGCGACGGCGCCCGCGCCCTTGAACTGCTCGCCCGCGAGGA
>CANNUR010000392.1 GCA_947523045.1 uncultured Prosthecobacter sp. | reverse complement strand
GCATAACCCTCGCCAAATTCATTGAATACAAAAAATGTGATATAATTACAATTCTTATTTCAATTACTATAATTTCCAGAAAGGGCTGGTTACTATGAGGTTCACCGCGGTTTTTGCAGGAGATCCTCATCCAGACCTGCGGCTTCACTGCGCCACCAAGCCTGGGCCTCCAGCGCGTTTGCAAAGGGGCGTCCAGCCAGGCGCTCCAGCGCACGACGCACGGCCGGCACGCGCGGTCCGTCACTCACTCGCGGCCAAGCAAGCACCAGAGCCTCGGCCGCTGCTTTGCCGCCGAGTACGCCCAGCCACTCGGCCGCTTTTATGGCCGCATCATCCCTCGCGCCCTGCAGAGCACCCGCAAAAAACTCAACTCGCCGAGCCACCTCCAGTTCGTTGACACGGTGAGTCGCAAAATCCCGCAGTCGCGAATCCTCGTCCTGCAAGGCCATCGGCAGGACCGCCTGATCGACCTCCGCCTCGGCAAGTTGGGCACTCAACTGCAGGGCTTCCTGCCTCACAACGGGATCCGGATCGCGTAGGGCCTGGGTGAGCAGCGCCGCCGCCTGCCGGCCGTGAACCGCAGCCACCGAGCGGATCAGGGCCTGCTTGCGCTCTTCCGGGCTGCCTGATGGCGAAGAACTTCCAAGCCCGCGATTGTCGCCCCCCCCCCATCCTTTGCCAATTGCACTCCGATCATTGCCAGAGTCGCTCGAAACCGCTTTACTAGCCGTTGTAATCGATGACGTCTCAGCCGACGGCACCGGCGCTCGCCAATAAAGAAGCCCGGCGAGGACCAAAACTAGGGCCGCAAGAGCGACAGGCAAGAGGACAAGGAGGGGAGTAGAGCGGGACATCGCCAAGTCATAACACGGCAAGCCGGAGTTGCATTTCAAATCATCCCCCCGTATCGCGCAGCGGCCCCGCATGTCCCTCCAGCGCCAAGTCGTCCGAGGCTCGATCCTCAACCTGCTCGACCACGTCGCACGTGTCGCCTCGATGCTCGTCGTGACCCCGTTCATGGTCGCCCAGCTCGGCCTCGAACGCTACGGCCTCTGGCTGGTGCTGAGCGCCGCCATCGCCTTTCTCGGCCTGCTCGATGGCGGCATCACTCTTTCCGGCACGCGCTACCTCGCCCGCGCCGTGGGCGCCGCTGACACCGCAGGTGCCGACCGGGTGGCCGGCACCCTGCGCTGGCTCTACCGCTGGATCGGCCTCGCCTGCCTTGCCGCCACCGGCCTGCTGGTCTGCGCCGTCCCTTGGTTCGTCCAAGCTCCGGAACAACAAGCCACCGGGCGGCTGGTGCTGGCTGCCCTTGGCGCCAGCTTCAGCCTGCGTTTTTTTCTCCGTCTCCATCTCGTCGTACTGAAAAGCCATCTGCGCTACGACCTGATCGTCGCCGCCTCCCTGGCCAAGATCCTGGTGCAAACCGGCCTCATCCTCTGGCTCCTGGCGCGCGGCCACGGCTTGGTCGTCCTCGCCCTCGCCCAAATCACTTCCGACCTGCTCGATCAGGGCCTCGTTCTGCTCTTCTCCCGCCGCACCCGCTCCCCGTCGCCTGCACGCCCCTGCCCTGAGTTGCTGCCCGACATCCTGCGCTACTCCGGCCTGGCCCTGCTCAACCA
>CANNUR010000391.1 GCA_947523045.1 uncultured Prosthecobacter sp. | reverse complement strand
GAGGCCCACCGCTTCCCCAACGACTACCGCGAGCTCGGCGCCCACGCCTACTGGGAACTCGGCACCTTCTGGGCCGAGGTGCAAACCGGCCTCCGCAAGGCCGTCGCGCTGCTGCCGAAGGGCGCAAAGCTGGCCTCCGTCGCCGTCGACACCTGGGGCTGCGATCACGTGCTGCTCAACGACAAGGGGCGCCTCGTGTTTCCGCCGCACGCCTACCGCGACCAGCGCACGCAGCCCGGCATCCGCACCCTCGCCGCCAACGGCGCCGACCGCATCTACGCCGCCACCGGCATCCCCAACGTTTTCTACAACACCAGCCTGCAGCTCGCCGAAACCGTCGCCAGCTGCCCGGCCATCACCGACCTCGCCACCCGCTGCCTGTTTCTCTCGGACTATTTCAATTACCTGCTCAGCGGCCGCATGGAAAACGAGCTCACCGTGGCCAGCACCTCGCAGCTCATCGACGTGCACGCCAAGTGCGACTGGTCCCGCGCCGCGCTCGAGCATTTCCACATTCCGCCGTCCTGGTTCAACACCCCGATCCGCGCCGGCACCAAGCTCGGCCGCGTCCGCGGCCTGCCCGAGCTCAAGGGCGTGCAGGTCATCGCCTGCCCCGGCCACGACACCGCCTGCGCCTACGACGCCATGCCCGCCGCGGAGGACGGCAACGACCTCTTCCTCAGCTCCGGCACCTGGTCGCTGGTCGGCTTTGAAAGCGCCACCCCCGTGCTCGGCGCCGAGGCCGAAAAAGCCCGCATCGCCAACGAGCGCACCGGCGACGGCGGCTACCGTCCGCTGACCAATGTCGTCGGCCTCTTCCTGCTCGAGCAGATCATGCGCGATTTCAAGCAGCGCCCGCAGAACGAACGCGCGTGGGCCGACCTCATTTCCGCGGCCGAAAAATTCCCCGCCCCGCCGGCCCTGCTCGACCTGACCGACGGCGCGTTCACCAGTCCCGATTCGATGAAGGCCGCCATCGACGCGCAATTGAAGCGCCGCAAGCTCAAGGCCCCGGCCAACCTCGCCGGCTACACCCGTCTCATCTGCGAATCCATCGGCCAGGGCCATGCCAACGCCGTCAGCGGTTTTGAGCGCATGACCGGGAAGAAATTCAAACGCATCCTCATGGTCGGTGGCGGCTCGAAGAACCGCCTCCTCTGCCAAGCCACAGCCAACGCTGCCGGCATCCCCGTCGTCTCGTTCAGCCTCGAAGGCACCGCCGTCGGCAACATCGCCCGTCAGCTCATCGCCCTGAAAGCCGTCAAGGACCTCAAAACCTTCCGCCGCCTCCTCAGCGCCGACCTGCAGCAAAAGATCTATCGCCCGCGCGGCTGACGATCAACCGCCCGCCAGTGTTTCAGCCATCCGATCCCCTTCGGCCGGACGGGAACAGCAGTACCGCGGCGGTGCAGGGGATCATGACCAGGCCGCACAACGCGTAGAAGAGGTGGTAACCGCCGAGTTGCATCGGCCCCCAACTACAGTCGAATCGATGCAACAATCCCAGCAGCGGCACCGCCAGCACGCCGCCCACGGCAAAACAGCCCAGACTCACAAGATTGTAGACTGCGAAGAAGGCCGGGCGTGAGCCTTGGGTGGGAATCGTGCGATAGAGCGACGCCGGGGCCGCGAC
>CANNUR010000390.1 GCA_947523045.1 uncultured Prosthecobacter sp. | reverse complement strand
GTCCCAGACATTGAAGTAGAGTCCGTAGTTGCCGCGCAGTTTTTCGTGGTGCTGGACGTGGTGGGTGGGGGTGTTGAGGAGTTTGCCCAGCCAGGTGCGCATCAGCCAGCGCGGGTTGTACTCGTAGCCGGTGTGACCGAGCACATTGAAGCTGATCTGCCAGATCATGAAGGCGAGAAAGGCCAGGAGATGCATGGGCAGGGTGAAGGCGAGCAGGGGGAAGATGCCCGCCTGCACCGCGGCTTCGAGCGGAGCAAACGAATAGGCAGCCCAGGGGCTCGGGTTGGTGCTCTCGTGGTGGACGCGATGGAAGAGGCGGAACAGGCGCCGGTGGTGCATGAGCCGGTGCGTCCAGTAGAACCAGGTGTCGTGGATGATGATGGCGAGCCCGATGCTGAGCACGAACCAGCCCCAGCCATGGGCGCTGGTGTCGCGGTAAAAACGCAGGCCGCCGACCGCCTTGCCAAGCAGGATCGTGCCGACGCCGACCGCTCCGTAAATGAGCGCGGTAAGCAGCGACCAGGTCATCTCGCGGCGGATGTCACCCGACTGCGGATCGCGCTGGATGATTTTCCGTCGCCACCAGCGCCGCTTGAACAGCACATAGGCGATGAGCCAAGCCATGCCGGCGAACAGCGCGTAGCGCAGCCAGTTTTCGAGGGCGATGCCGAGGAACATCTGCGTGAGCTTCGGCCAGCTTTGGGGGATGAGCAGCTCGCGCATGGACGGGGGTGTCGAGGGGTTAGCGTTGGCTGGCGGGCATCTGCGGTTTCACGGGCTGGCCGCCGGGGGTGTCGATGGGATAAACGGCGTGGTGGGCTTCGAGCGCGGCGATCAGGCCGCCCATCAGGCGGGTGAGTTCCGCGGGCTTTTCATCGGACAGGTCCTTCTGCTCGTAGGGATCGCTTTTCAGGTGGAAAAGCTGGTAGCGCCGGCCGCCCGAGTCCTCGCCGGGGAAGTAGTGGTAGATCACCTTCCACTCGCCGTCGCGGTAGCTGGTCCAGTAGTCGCTGCGATGCGGCGCATGCGGGTAGTGCATGAGGAAGGTTTCCGGTCGCTCAGGATCCGCCTGACCCGTCAGCAGGCGGTCGAGCTTGCGGCCGTCGACCGGGTGGTTCGCCGGCACCGGCACGCCGGCCAGGCCGAGCAGGGTCGGGAAGAGGTCGGGCACGGCGGCGAGCTGGGATTGAATCGTGTTGGCGGCGATGGGCAGGCGCTGCTGGTGGCTGTTGCCGGCATCGGGTTTGGCCCAGGCGGCGACGAAGGGCACGCGCATGCCACCCTCGTAGTGCGAGCCCTTTTTACCGCGCAGCGGCGCGGCGCAGGCGACCTCGTGTTCATGGCCGAGCGGGGCGTCGCTGCCGTTGTCGCCGAGGAAGAGCACCAGCGTGTTGTCGGCCACACCGAGGGTGTCGAGGTGGTCGAGCAGGTCGCCGAGTGATTTGTCCATGCCTTCGACCAGCGTGGCAAAGGCCTGGGCGTAGGCGGGTTTGCCGCTGTCCTTGTAGTGATCGGCGAAGCGCGGGTCGGAGTCGAAGGGCGCGTGCACGGCATACTGGGCGAAGTAGAGGAAGAAGGGTTTTTGAGCTTTCACTGCCGTGCTGACCTGAGCCTTGGCCTCGAGCGTCAGGGCTTCGGT
>CANNUR010000389.1 GCA_947523045.1 uncultured Prosthecobacter sp. | reverse complement strand
CAACGCCACCATCGTGATGAAATCCGCCACCTGCTCCGGCCGGATCTCCGAGAGACCGCGCCGGGCCAGCGCCCGCATCACCAGGTAGGTGAACCAGAACCCCAGGACGTAGGCGAGCCCGTACCAGTGGATGGCGAGGCGGTCGCCCAGCTTGAGCAGGTGCGGGCTGAGATCGTGCAGGTAGTAGGCCAGAAACTCCATGCCCAGCCTTCGAAGCAAGAGGGCCTGCCGGCAAGCAAAAGCATGCGCGCCTCAGGGCTTCGCCGCGGCATCGGCCGCCACCGGAGCCGGGTCAGAGGCCGCCGACTCAGCGGCCGGTTCAGCCGCCTTCCCCGATGCCAGTTCAACGGCAGACGCAGGTTCGGCGGACTCGGCGGCAACGTCCGGGGTTTCCCGACGCTGTTCCAGATCCGCGCAGATGACACCGATCAGGCAGGCCGAGGCGGCGGCCAGGAAACCCGATACCGGCTCGAACAGCAGTCCCGTCCAGGCGAGGGTCACCAGGAAACCTGCCAGCAGGTAGCCCAGGGCGAGCAGAAAAGCGAGCTTCAGCCAGAGCGCGACGCTGCGCATGCCCACCCAGGCGCCGAAAAAGGCGAGCACGGTCTGCAGCCCATACTGCAGGGCCGGCGTGGCACGCAGCCCCTCCTCGGGCAGCACCAGCAGCCGCGGCAGCAGGTCGGCAAGCCGGGCGGCGAATTCGGGAAAGAGCCCGAAGCGCTGCAGCGCCAGCAGGGGCACACAGACAAGGATGCCGGTGAAGAGAACGGTGACGCGCTGGGGTTCGTGATGGGTCATTCGCGGTTGGGGGAGGGTTCGGCGCCACGGTAGCAGTGCACCACGAGGTCGCTGAGATATTTGTCAGGCCGCTCCACCGCCTCGCGGTGAATGGCAAAGCTGCGGCGGGAGGTGCTGCGGGCGACGAGCTGGAGGCCAAAGGGAAAGTCCTTGAACAGGCGGCTGCAGAGGGCCTCGATGCCAACGCCCTCACGCCCGGCACGCTGGACAAGGCAGAGCAGAGCCTCGTCGTCAAAAACGAGCTCAAGCCCGTGCTCACGGCGGAACTTGTCGGCAAAGGCACGCACTTCGGCGGCGCGCACATCGCTCTGCAGGGTTCGTGCGCGCTCACGGCAGCGCTCGAGCGCGGCGGCCGGCCGCTCGACCAGGGCGCGGTCGACCACCAGGCCCGGCAGGCCGAGGCTGGGCATCTCAAACTTGAAGTCGCGCAGCACCTTCTCCCAGACGGTGACCAGGCCGCGGGCACCGGTTTTTTCCAGGGCCGCGCGCTCGGCAACCTCCTGCAGGGCCTCATCCTCGAAAACGGCGGCGACGCCGTAGGCATGGAACTCGCGCTCAAGCTGGCGGATCAGGCTGCCCTCACTGCGCTTCATGATCTGGAACAGATCGCCAGCGTCGAGCGCCTCGCAGAACACCCGCACCGGCAGGCGACCAATGAATTCGGCCTCAAAACCGTAGTCGATGAAGTCGCGGGTCTGCGCCTCGCGCAGCAGGTCCTCGGCACCGCCCGGAGACCTCGGTTCGGCGCCAAAGCCGATGGCGGCGCGAGCCGCCCGCTTCTCGATGAGCTTTTCCAGGCCGGCGAAGGCACCGCTGACGATGAACAGGATGTTGCGCGTATTGACCAC
>CANNUR010000388.1 GCA_947523045.1 uncultured Prosthecobacter sp. | reverse complement strand
CGGCGAGCTTTTCCCGGGCCGGGCCGGGCCGGGGCGTGGAGCGGAGAGCGGAGAGCCGGGAGATCGGGGTTTGTTTCTGGCCTCTGTGCTCTCGGCCCGACGCTCCCTGCTGTATACCACAGTGGTCACGGGGAATGAGCCAGAACACTTGAAATTTGCCTTCTTCGCCTTCATGGTTGACCCATGAAGACGATCTCCGGGCACCAGGATTCGCAAGCCGAGCTGGCTCTGGATTATCTGGAGCAGCAAATCCCGAGTCTCTCGGCTGCAGCGGTGGATGTGGCCTACATTCAGGCGCTTGCCAGCGGCCAGACGGTGTTGGTGAGTGGTGATGGGGGCATTTACCAAGCGCTTCCAGATGGCAGCAAAAAGCTGGTGAAAGAGCTGGCGATGCCCCTGAGCGTGCCCGTGGGAACCCGGGTCAAGATCCCTTGAATCATGGGTGTACCTCGACTGCGCATGTTCGCCGGGCCGAACGGCTCCGGAAAAAGCACAATCAAAAGCGTGGTGCCACAGGGACTGTTGGGTGTTTACTTGAACCCGGACGAGATTCAGCAGGATATCGAGGATCGCGGCTTTTTAGACGTGCGCCAGTATGGAGTGGAGACGGTCGTTGAGGAGATTCTGAGTTTCTTCGTGAATTCCTCACTGCTGCGGAAGGCAGGGTTGGAGCATGAGGCGGCCTCCCTGCGCTTCACAGACGGGAAGCTGGACTTCTTCGAGGGAAGCGTGAACGCCTACTTCGCTTCGGTGGCGGCGGATTTCCTCAGGCGGAAGCTGCTGGAACTGCGGGTATCCTTTTCCTTTGAGACCGTGATGTCATCGCCGGACAAGGTAGCGCTTCTCAAGCAAGCGCAGGCCTTGGGCTACCGGACCTACCTTTACTACATCGCCACCGAAGACCCGGCCATCAATGTGGCCCGCGTACAGGCGCGGGTGAACTTGGGCGGACATGATGTGCCGGAGGACAAGATCGTCAGCCGTTATGCGCGGTCTCTGGATTTGCTGCTGGAGGCGGTGAGATATACGAACCGTGCCTATCTTTTCGACAACTCTCGCGAGGGGTCCGAGCGACTCTGGGTGGCGGAGATCACCGGGGGCAAAGAACTGGAACTGAAGTGTGACCCCATGCCTCTTTGGTTCCAGAAATCCGTGTGGGAAAAGATCCTTCCGCTAGCGAAGGGCTAGAGAAGTCCTCGACGTACGGTTTCCTCAGCGATGGCCGCGAAAGAAGCGGCCCAGCAAAAGAGTCGAAATCTTCAGCCCGCCAACGGCTGGCCACGTCTCAACGGGCTGAAGCCATGGGGTACGCTGGGCGGTCTCTGCGCCCCCAGCTCTCCGCCCTAAGCTCCGGCCTTGTCCGGCTCGCGCACAAACAGCAGGCGCAGGCTGTTCAGGCAGACGACGACGGTACTGCCCTCGTGGGTGAGCACGCCGAGGGTGAGCGGCACGAGACCGAACAAAGAGGCAATGGCCATGATGACGACGGAGCCGAGCGAGATGGCGAGGTTTTGCCGGATGACCTGGCGGGCGCGGCGGCTGATGTGGCGGGCGGAAAGGAGCTTTTCAATTTTGTCCTGCATGAGGACCACATCCGCCTGCTCCAGGGCGGCATCGCTGCCGCGCACGGCAAGGCCGGCGGCAGGCGGGAGTTCCGCCGCAAGTCCAGTTAGTCACCCG
>CANNUR010000387.1 GCA_947523045.1 uncultured Prosthecobacter sp. | reverse complement strand
CCATAGAGCGGATCAGGTTCGGCGGCCGGCCAGCCGACGGGCCGCCGTTGGGTGACATAAAAAGCCTCGATCTGCGCCGGGTCGAGGCGGTCGTTCTCGGCGGCGACGGCATTGAAGGCGAGCAGGCTGTGGCGGAAAGGCACGCTGCCGGTCCGGCCGTCGTGCAAGCCGTGGTGGAGGTCGAGATTAACCCCGCGCGCGCCGTGCAGCCAGGTCAGCGGGCTGCGCCGGCGGGCGTCTTCGAGACGCGCGGGTGTGTCGGGCGCACCGCCGAGGGCGGCCTCGATGTTCTTGGCATAGTTGTCGGGCTGGCCGTCCTTGAGATGTTCCGCATGCCAGGCGGCGACGTCGCTGATGCCGACCCAGGCTGAGACACCGGCCCAGAGGTCGGGATGGCGGCCGGCCATGAGCATGGCCATGTGACCGCCGCCGCTGGCGCCGATCAGGTAGATGCGGTCGGCATCGACCGGCCGGGTCTGTCGCAGATGGGCGACGGCGTCGGCGATGTCCTGGACGGCGAGGTCGCTGCCCAGGGACTCGGGCGTGCGATTCGGGCCGCGAAAGTGGGGGAAAACAAAGTGCCAGCCCTGGGCCATGCACCAGCGGGCAAAGACCGCGCCATTGGAGGCCTGCCGGTAGTCGCCACCCCAGGTGTGCAGGCCGACCAGCAGCGGTCGCGCCTCCTCGCCCTTGGGTGACCAGGTCAGGGCGGGTTGCTCGCTGCCATCGGCTGTGCTGCGGAGGCGCAGTTCGGTCACGCCCTCCGGCCAGCCGGTGGGTGGTGGAGCGGCAGGCAGGGCTGTGGCGGCGAGCAGGGACATGGTGGACAGCAGGGCGAGGCGCGACGGCATGGGAAGGCAAACGTGTCACGCCCCGGCATCCTTCCGCGTGACTCGCCGCCCGGTGCGGGGAGCGGGCTGTGACTCGGCTGGCGAACTCCGCAGGCGTTGTCGTGAGCCGCTCAGAGCAGGGGGATGAACAGGCTGGCGAAGCCGTTGCGCAGACGTTCGGCGACACCGAGTTGATCGAGGTCGGCGACCGTGCATTCGGTCGCCTCAGCGCGGCGCTGTTCGAAGAGCGTTGCCAGCTCGCCGGTGAGACAGCGGTCATGGCAGAACAGGTTGAACTCGAAGTTGAGCCGCAGACTGCGCGGGTCCCAGTTGGTGGAGCCGATGCAGGCCCAGGTGTCGTCGACGACGAGGAGCTTGGAGTGATCGAAGGGCGGGGGCGACTCGAAGATGCGGCAGCCGGTGTGCAGCAGTTCCGGGTAGAGGGTTTTTGCCGCCCAGCCGACCGGCGGGATGTTGTTTTGTGCCGGCGTCACGATGATCACATCCAGGCCGCGCAGGGCGCAGAGTTTCAGCGCGGCGAGCAGGTTGCCGGTGGGCAGGAAGTAGGGCGTCATCACCAGCACGCGCTGGCGGGCGGCGCTGAGCGCGGCGAAAAGGGTGGCAGGCATGACTTCCATGTCCTCGTCCGGGCCGTCGACAATGCCGAGCACCTCGGTGTCCCCCGTGCGCGCCAGCGGTGGAAACCAGGCCTCGCCCTCCAAGTGTTCGCCGGCGCAGAACTGCCAGTCCTCGGCAAAGGCGCGCTGCAGTTGGGCGACCACCGGGCCGGTGACGCGGAAATGCAGGTCGCGCACCGGGTGCGGGGGACGGCGGGCGAGCATGTTGCCCTCACGGA
>CANNUR010000386.1 GCA_947523045.1 uncultured Prosthecobacter sp. | reverse complement strand
TCAATTGGGCGCCGAGGTCGCGGAGAAATTTTTCAAAGCTCTCCGGGGTGGCGATGCCGCAAAACGACAGCACCTTGCGGCCTTTCAAGAACGACAGCGGTTGCCGTTCGTCGCCGCCAAAGCGTTGCAGGTATTGGGGGCGATGCGCGCACTCGATCACATCCACGCCCGGATTGTGCCTTTGGATCATGCTCTCCAGCTCGGGATCGCGCCGGCCGTTGGATTTCGTCAGAAATACATAGGACGCCCGGCGCAGGTGTTTGATCGGTTCGCGCAGGATGCCCCGGGGCAGCAGGTGACCGTTGCCAAAGGGGTTGGTCTTGTCCACCAGCAGCAGGTTCAGCTGACCCTTGAGCGGCAGGTATTGGAAACCGTCGTCGAGCACCAGGGTGTCGCAGACAAAATGCTTGATGGCGAAGGCTCCGGATTTCACGCGGTTCTTGTCCACCAGCACGATCACTCCGGGCAGGTTGCGCGCGAGCATGTAGGGCTCGTCGCCCGCCTGTTCGCTATCGAGCAAAACCTGTTTGCCGTCGCTGACGATGCGCGGCGGCGGCTCTTCCGCATGGGTCAGGGCCCACCACCATTTTTTCCACACCGGCGGAGCCTTGCTCTTGTAGCCGCGGCTGAGGATCGCCACCCGCCGGCCACGCTCCTGCAGTGCCCGCGCGAACTTTTCCACCACCGGGGTCTTGCCCGTGCCTCCGACCGTGAGGTTGCCCACCACCACCACCAGGCAGCCCAGCGGCTGGTCATGGAGGATGCGGTTGCGGTAGAGGCTGAGGCGAGAGTTCACCCCAAAGGCGTAGACCTTGGAAAGCGCGCCGAGCACCCCGCGCAGGAGGGAGGCACGAAAACCCTGACGGCGGTCGAGGATGACATCCACCGCGAACTGTTCGATTCTCTCCCGGGTTTGCGACATGGTTTCGGGCGGCGTGAACGGTCGCGGCAACGGCCCCGGAAGCAACCGGGAATGTCACCGCTTGCAATGCCCGGCGTCCTGCACCATGGACGGGCATGCATCGCATCGACGGACGGTCCCCCGACGCCTTGCGCGAGGTCGGCTTCCAACTCGACATCGCGCCGCTCGCCCATGGCAGCGTGCTCGTGAATTTTGGCGAGACGCGGGTGATCTGCTCCGCCATGCTCGAGGCGGGAGTTCCCCCCTGGATGAAGGCGCAAGGGGTTGCGGGAGGATGGCTCACCGCCGAATACAGCATGCTTCCCTATTCGACCCTGCAGCGGAAGGCCCGGGACATCAACCGAGGCAAGCTGGACGGACGCAGCTCGGAGATCCAGCGGCTCATCGGGCGCAGTCTGCGCGCCATCATCGACCTGAAGGCGCTGGGCCAGCGCACCCTCTGGATCGACTGCGACGTCATCCGCGCCGACGGGGGCACCCGCACGGCCTCCATCACCGGGGCGGTTGTCGCCGCCGAAATGGCCTTCCGCCGCTTTGTCGCGGCGAAAAAACTGCCCAAGTCGCCCATGGCCCAGTTTGCCGCCGCCATCAGCGCGGGGGTGTGGGATGGGGCCTGCTGCCTCGACCTCAACTACCACGAGGACAAGGACGCCACCGTCGATTTCAACTACGCCATGACCGAGGACCTGCGGCTCATCGAGGTCCAGGGCACCGGCGAGGAGTCGACCTTCACCGAGGAGGAGATGGGCGAGATGCTGCGCCGGGGCAAAAAGGGAATCGCCGAGCTGATCGTGCTGCAGCGCGAGGCCCTGG
>CANNUR010000385.1 GCA_947523045.1 uncultured Prosthecobacter sp. | reverse complement strand
GTGCAGGAGCCGCTCACTCCGTTGACGACGTTCTCCAGCGCCTCACCACGCACGGCGGCCAGGGCCAGCCGCGCCGAGGTCCGGCGCATCTCAGCCTTGGCCTCAACACTGCAAAAGGCGGCGTGACAGGTGGCGATCAGGTTCGGGGTGGCCGCCTCGTCGGGCGTGCGCAGCGGCTCGTCCTCAATGACATCGAGTCCCGCCCCGGCCAGCCGCCCCGAGCGCAGAGCCGCCAGCACGGCGGTTTTTTCAACGATGGCGCCGCGGGCGGTGTTGACCAGGAAGGCCCCCTCCGGCAGCAGGGCCAGCTCGCGCGCGCCGATCAGATGGCGGGTCTCGGCGGTCAGCGGGCAGTGCAGCGACAGCACGTCGCTGCGCGCCAGCAGCTCGTCGAGCGTGCGCACGCGGGCCAGCCCGACCGCCTTGTCCACCCCGTTCGGCAGGTAGGGATCGTAAAAGACGACCCGGAAACCCAGCGCCTTGGCCCGCAGGGCGGCGGCGGTGCCGATGCGGCCGAGACCGACAATGCCAAAGGTCAGGGTGCTGAGCCGGCGCAGGCGCTCGCCGACGCGGATCGTCCAGCCGAGCGACTTCGCCTCGGCATCGAGCGGGAACAGCTGGCGGCAGAGCGCCAGGGCCAGGGCGATGGCGTGGTCGGCGACCTCTTCGGTGCCGTAGTCCGGCACGTTGCAGACGGCGATGCCAAGCGCGCGGGCCGCGGCGGTGTCGACGCTATCATAGCCGACGCCGTTGCGGATGACCGCCCGACAGCGCTTCAGCCGCGCCAAACCGGCAGCTGTGAGCGGCAGGTTGTGCCAGAGGATGATGGCGTCAGCCGCGACCGCCTCATCATCGAGATCGGCATCGCTGTCGCAGAGGTGGCGGGTCAGGCGAATGCCATCGCCCAGGATCTCTTTCTCGACCCTGGACTGGTCCACGTCCTGCGGCGCGGTCCGCCAGTCGATGATGGCAACGTGAGGCTGGCTCATGCCGCTCCGGTAACGGCGACGCCCGGCGCGGTCAACCAAGGCCTGCCCGACGAACACGAGCGAACACGTCATGCCTGACATTTCTCAACTCGATTGGCCTCCAGCGATGCGCACAAGCAGGCGCTCTCTCTCGTAGTGACTCGCCTCCGCCAAAAGCCGAACCATGGAGATGCCAAGTGCTCGGCAGCAGCGTTTAAAAATGTCTGATCTGGCCGACAGCAGCCTCCTCTCCAGAGTCTGCACTTGCGCGCAAGTAATACCCGCCACGCTGGCGAGTTGCTTTTGACTCATACCCGCTTTGATCCGGCGCTCGCGGATACAACCGGCGACAATCCGCCAGTATTCCGCGTCCGCCTCTTCCCTTATGACATCCAATGATTTCATTTTTCCCACACCTCCTCCTTTCATGAATCTATATACTCAGCTTAATCTCATCGGCTAGGATTTTATTCAGAAAAACTTCACATAATCAAGACTATTGTTTAGCATTTTAGCTTACCCCCTCCAGGGTCCACGAAAATGCCTGGCGTTTTGCTGCATTTTGCAGATCCTCCCGACAAAACCACCTGCGCGCGGGGTGGTTTGCGAAGAATAGGCTAGACATTTTTATGCCTCGGCACCTCGAAACCGAAGGATACCGCCAAAACCCCATCGGCATCAACACCCACCGCTTTAGGTGACCCCTGATCTCAAATCGCGCAGGGCATAGAGCCGCTCCTCGCGCGCCAGGCCCCGCAGCAGCCGCGCCCCCGTCTTCCGGGTGACG
>CANNUR010000384.1 GCA_947523045.1 uncultured Prosthecobacter sp. | reverse complement strand
CCCGCGACAGCCTCGACATCCACTGCACCTACAACGGCCGCGCCTACCTGCTCATCGACACCGCCGGCATCCGCCGCCAGGCCAAGCTCGACGAGGCGGTCGAGATTTTCAGCGTCCAGCGCTCCTACCAGGCCATCAAGCGCGCCGACATCTGCCTGCTGGTCATCGACTGCGCCGGCGGCGCCAAGATGCAGGACCGCAAGGTCGCCCAGCTCATTCTCGAGGAGAAGAAGCCCTGCATCCTGGTGATGAACAAGTACGACCTGTTCCATCCCTCGGCCAAGCAGAAGGACCGTATCGAGGAACTCGAGGAGTCGATGCGCCGCGAATTCTTCTTCCTCAATTACGCGCCGCTGGTCGCCATCTCGGCGAAGAACCGCGAGCACATCGGCAAACTGTTCGTGCAGATCGAGGCGGTGCGCCGCGGCGCCCAGACCCGCATCGGCACCGGCGTGCTCAACCGCCTGCTGCATCAGGCCATCGAAAACACCCCCGGCCCGCTCGGCCGCAGTCAGCACGCCTTCAAGCTGCTCTACGCCACCCAGACCAACAGCCCCGAGGAAGAAGAAGTGCCGGTGCCGCAGTTCGTGCTCTTCGCCAACCGCGCGGCCAAGCTGACCGACAGCTACCTGCGCTTCCTCGAGAGCGTCATCCGCAAGGAGTGGCCCGCGCCCGGTGTGCCCTTCCGCATGAGCGTGCGCGGCAAACAGCCCAAGGAAAAGAAGGGCGGCCGCTGACCCACCTGCCCCCCGAAGACGCGCCCACTGGCGCGTCTTTTTTTGTCCCATTTATTTAATAATTCCTGATATTCAGGATTGCTTTATCAATTTTCGCCTTTTATCCTCGCCTTAATTCCCGAAATTCCATGAACAAGCTGATCCTCCTGCCCAGCGATGTCCCGGTGACCGGCAAAAGCACGCTCGCCCGTTGCCTCAGCCGTTACCTGGACCTGCACGAGGTGCCGCACCGCTGCCTGGCGGTGGGCGAAGAGGCACTTTACGCGGACGAGGTCGAGCTCGCGCAACTGCAACCGCAGCGCCTGCTGTCGCTCTTCGACACAGCCTCGGTCGTCATCCTCGACCTGGCCACCGGCTGCGCCGCCCCCTTTGCGCGCCGCTTTGCGGCCGGTGACTGGGCCGGCCTGCTCGCCGGCAGCGACATCAGCCTGACCGTGGTGCTGCCCGTCACCGCCGATCCCGACAGTTTTGAACCGGTGCTGGAGGCGGTCGAAACCTACTCCGACAGCGCCGAATACGTCATCGCCCATCTGCTCTCCGGCTGTTACGACAGCGAGGATCGCGACTGGGACCGCAGCTATGCAGCGCGGGTCATGGACATGTTTGAGACGGCCGAACTCTACCTGCAGGAAGCGGGTGCCGGCCTGGAAACCGAACTGCGCGCGCGGCGCCTCACCCTGGCGCAGGCCCTCATGGTTCCGGCTGCCGAACCCCTGCTCAGCAAGTGGCTGCAGCCGGTGCTGGCACAGATCGACGGTGTTCGCCGCGCCCTGTTCGGCGAGGCCCTGCGACCCGCCACGGCCGTGCGCACCGCCCAGGGCAAGCCGGCGCGCCAGCCCCGCGTGGCGGCCTGATGCGAAACATCAGCGCCGGGCAGGCTGGAGTCGTCCTTACTTTTTCGGCTCGGGCGGCGTCTGCTTGGGATGGCCTTCGAGGGCCACCACCGAAGTCGCTGCCTCGGTCGGGACATCCGCCGGCACGGTGGCGGTCGCCTTGACCTCGCCGGTGGCCACCCATTCGGTGCCGCGCTGCAGGGTCAGGTAG
>CANNUR010000383.1 GCA_947523045.1 uncultured Prosthecobacter sp. | reverse complement strand
GGTGGGTTGGATGGATGATGCGCTGGACGAAGTGACGCCACTTCGTCAGGTCCGGCTGCGGGGTGTCGAGATGGAGGATCTTGCAGACGCGGTCGTCGAGCCGCTGCTCATGCAGCTTGAGCGGCACCTCGTAGATGCTGTGCTTGACGTCGCGCACCTCGATGACGTCCTCGATCGGCACGTTGCCGAACAGCGAGATCTTCTCGCGCACATCCAGGTCGAGCGGATGCTCGGTGCGGCAGAGGATGATCTGCGGGGCGATGCCGATCTCGCGCAGCTTGGCGAGCGACTGCTGGGTGGGCTTGGTCTTCAGCTCCTGGGCGGCCTTGATGTAGGGCACCAGGGTGGCGTGAATGAAGAGCACATTGCCGGGGCCGGCCTCCTGGGCGAACTGGCGGATCGCCTCCAAAAAGGGCAGGCCTTCAATGTCGCCAACCGTGCCGCCGATCTCGGTGATGATGATGTCGCCGCTCATCTTGTCAGCGACCTCCTTGATGCGGTCCTTGATCTCGTTGGTGACGTGCGGAATGACCTGCACCGTGCGCCCCTGGTACTTGCCGGCGCGCTCCTTGTCGAGCACGCTCTGGTACACCTGGCCGCTGGTCAGGTTGTTGAGGCGCGACAGGTTGGTGTGGGTGAAGCGCTCGTAATGGCCGAGGTCGAGGTCGGTCTCGGCGCCGTCGTTGAGCACGTACACCTCGCCGTGCTCATAGGGATTCATCGTGCCCGGGTCGATGTTCAGGTACGGGTCGAACTTCTGCATGATGACCCGCAGGCCGCGCAGTTCGAGCAGGGTGCCGAGCGAGGAGGCGGCCAGGCCCTTGCCGAGGGAACTGACGACGCCGCCGGTGACGAAGATGTATTTCATGGGAATGGGAATCAGGGGGTTCAGGACGCGGTCAGCAGGCGCTCAACCGCCGCCGCCTGCTCGGGAGTATCGACGCCGGGCGACAGCTCTTCGGTGAGCAGCACGCGCAGGCGCACGCCGTTTTCGAGGGCTCGCAACTGCTCCAGACACTCGGTGCGCTCCAGCAGCGAGGGCGGCCAGGCGACAAATTCAAACAGGAAGTCGCGACGGAACCCATAGACGCCAAGGTGGCGGTGGTGGATGGCGCCGGCCGCGGCATCGCGGACAAACGGCAGCGGCGAACGCGAGAAATAGAGGGAGTCGCCACGGTGGTCGAACACCACCTTGACGACATTCGGATCGGCCACCTGAGAGGCCTCATGGATGGGCGCGGCGGCGGTGATCATGCGCACCTCCGGCTCCGCCCGCAGGGTGGCGGCCAGTCGGTCGATGAGGGCCGGCGAAATGAGGGGCTCGTCACCCTGGACGTTGATGATGATGTCGTGGTCCGGAAAGGCGCGCGCCGCCTCGGCGACCCGGTCCGTGCCGCTCGGGTGGTCGGGCGAAGTCAGCACCGCACGCGCACCGAAACCGGCCGCCGCCTCGGCAATGCGGGCGTCGTCGGTGGCGATGACCACATCATCAACCTCGCGACAGGCCTGGCAACGTTCCCAGACGTGCTGGACCAGCGGCTTGCCGGCAATCACGTGCAGCGGCTTGCCTGGGAAGCGCGACGCCCCCCAGCGTGCGGGGATGGCGACAAGCGTACGTGAGGTTTCGGTGGCGGCCAAGGTGGGTCGGGCGGGTTCCCCTGAATTGGCGCGGAGCCCGCCGGGGTGCAAGGCGAAAAACGGCGGCCAGTCCCCTGTCGATACCCGAAGCGGCAAACGCGACTTCGTCCATTCCGATGCTCACGCGACGCGGAATGAGCCACCGCCC
>CANNUR010000382.1 GCA_947523045.1 uncultured Prosthecobacter sp. | reverse complement strand
GCCCAGCAAGGCGGTCGAGCGCAAGATCCTGCACGCCAACGCCCAGAAGCTGTTCCGGATCTAGCGGATCGGTCAGGCCGGCTCGCCGAGGTTTTCCAGCGCGGTCGCCGCCGCCTCCCAGTCGCTGGTGAGCCTGGCGATGCGCGGCTCGACCGCCTCGAGCTCGGCACTGAAGTCGCGGAACTTGGCGGCGTCGGCGTAGGTGGCCGGGTCCTGCAGCAGGGCCACCAGTTCCAGCTTGCGCTTTTCGACGGCGGCGAGTTCGGCCTCGACCGCAGCGACCCGCTGCTCGGCCTCGCGGCGGCCCTTGCTGCGGGCGTTGCGCGCCTCGGCCTCCAACCGGCGCTGCTCCTTGTTCTTCGGCGCCGCGGCCGGGCGCGCCGGCGCGGCCGCCCAGGCCCCGGGCTGGCTGTTGCCAAGGCCGGCGGTGAGCGCCTCGCGCGCCGAGGTCGCACGGGTTTTGTCGAGGTAGTACTGGTAGTCGCCCGAGTAAGGCGTTAGCACCCCGCCGGCAATGTGGATGACGCCGCGCGCCATGGCGCGGATGAAGTGGACATCATGGCTGATGAACACCAGCGTGCCCTCGTAGTCCGACAACGCGCCGATGAGGGCGTCGATGCTGCCCATGTCCAAATGGGTGGTCGGCTCGTCCATGAGCAGCAGGTTCGGCGGATCGAGCAGCAGACGGACGAGGGCCAGCCGCGACTTCTCGCCACCGCTGAGCACGGCGACCGGCTTGAAGACGTCGTCGCCATGAAACAGAAAGCTGCCGAGCAGGGTGCGCGCCAGCTGCTCGCCCGGGCGGCTGGGTAGGTCCATCGCCGACTGCAGCACGGTGTGCTTCATGTTGAGGACGTCGCCGCGGTACTGGGCGAAGTAGCCAAGGCGGACGTTGTGCCCAAGCTCACGGGTGCCGCCCTGCGGTTCGAGCGCGCCGGCGAGCAGCTTCAACAGGGTGGACTTGCCGGCGCCATTGGGACCGACCAGCACAAGGCGCTGGCCGCGTTCGACCTCGAAATCGAGGCCTTGGTAGACCGGTTGGTCGCCGTAGGCGAAGTCGAGGCCGCTGAGACGGAGCACGCGCTGGCCGCTGCGCGGCGGCTGGGGAAAGCGAAACTTGACCGTCTTCGCCGCCGCCACCGGCGCCTCGATCTTCTCCATGCGGTCGATCATCTTCAGCTTGTCCTGGGCGCGCGAGGCGAAGTTCGCCTTGGCCTTGAAGCGGTCGGCAAAGGTCTTCAGTTTGGCGATTTCGCGCTGCTGGTTCTCGTAGGCACCGAGCAGCTGCTCCTCGCGCGCCGCCTTCTCGCGCAGGTAATCGTCGTAGTTGCCGCGATAGCGCGTGACCCGCCCGTGGCCGATCTCGAGGATGCTGTCGGTGAGTTGGTTGAGAAACTCGCGGTCGTGCGAGATCATGAGGATCGCTCCAGGATAGCTCTTCAGGTAATTCTGGAACCAGATCAGCGATTCGAGGTCGAGGTGGTTGGTCGGCTCGTCGAGCAGCAGCAGGTCGGGTTCCTGCACGAGCAGCCGGGCCAGGTGGGCGCGCATGACCCAGCCGCCGCTGAGGGTGCGGGCGCGGCGGTGGAAGTCGCTCTCGCGGAAAGCCAGGCCGCTGAGGATGCGCTTGGCCAGCGGCTCGGCCTCCCAGCGGTGGTGCTCGGTGACGTGGCTGGTGGCAAGCTCAAGGACGGTGACATCGTCGACCGGTGCGCTTTCCTGGGGCAGGAAGCCAAAATCGAGCCCCTTCTCCATTGTCACCTGGCCCTCGTCGGGCGGCGTCTCGCG
>CANNUR010000381.1 GCA_947523045.1 uncultured Prosthecobacter sp. | reverse complement strand
AGACCATACGACACATTCGCCACCACAATCACAGCTGTCATCGGACTCCACTTCTACCCCACCTCAGAATAAGCCTCAATGATGAAGGTCATCAATTCGCATTCGAACATGAAGTTTTTGGTGAAGTCTTCCTGGGTCGCTATGCCGCACGTACCTATCTCTGTGAGCCCGTGCGGTTTGGCACGAGGGTCGTAAGTTGGTTTGGTCGCGGAGTGTTGGGGAGTGCATGCGTTGAAACCATGATCTCAATCGCTGAACCGCGCGTCGTGGCTGAATTGATTGAATCTATCGGGAAAAGCGATCTTTCGGCAACGGATGCGTCAGCCAACTTTGGGTCCCTACTCAGCGAAGCGATCAGATCGCGTATTGATCTTCCACTGTTAGAGGTCTGTGGAGCATCTCTGGAAGAGATTGAACTTGTGTCAACCACACGCGTTGATCTTCGCCTCAAGAGTGGTCGGATCGGAGCACTGAGCCTGGGCTACATGGGGGCATCATGCCTGGCCTTGGAGGCCGTTCAAGTGGGACAATTGGAGATCCTCGGTAGCGCAGGTCAGTTGAATTGGGTTTCGTTGGATGGAGAAGTGTCGATTGATCAGATAGTGATCCGCGAATCGAACGGGCGTGTCTCTGTCTTTGAGACAGAGAATTCTACGATCAGATCCCTTCTCGGAAAACATGGTGTAAAGATCGCTGGATTAGGACAGAATGACCGTGAAGAATTGAAGGGTTACGGCCAGAGTTTCGCTGAGACGATCCTGCAGGACATGGATCGCAAGGGGGAAGGACGATACGTTGTCAAGGAGCGAAGCCTGATGCCAGGCGGCAGCGCCAGCCCTAGCGTATGGCGCCCAAACGATGATGCCTGGAGTTCATTAACTAAGGCTCTCATCGCATCCGATTTGGCATCGATGAAACCTCTGAATGCATCGGGTGTGTCTAAATGCTGGATCACGTTAAAATTGGATCCCGCGTTGATTTTCGCTCGATCTGAGCAAGATGCCAGGATCGCTGTATTCTGGTCCGAGTTGGAACGAATACATCGAGTATGATCCCAATCCTGGATGGCGAGTATGATAGTTGTGAAGGAACCGTCCCCTTTCGGGTTCACAGGGGAGTGGTGGGCGCGGCCCGATCCACCAGGATCAGGGCGTCGTAGCTGGCGGACGGCACCATCTCGACGGAGTTGAACCACGGGATCCACGCCTGCCACTGCTCGAAGCGCTCGCCGGCGCTGGCCATCCGGACCGGGCGGCCGAGCAGCTCCCGGTTCTCGGCCGAGGCGGTGGCGAACTCCAGGTAGCCCTGCTCGGTGCCGCTGAACATGCCGCGCAGCGGCGTCGGGTTCTCCAGGGTGACCTGCCAGCGCCGGTCGCCGGAGCCGGTGTTGATCCGGCCGTGGACGAACTCGGTGCCGATCACCCGGTAGCCGTCGCCCAGCCGGTCGGCGGCCAGGCCGCCCAGGTCCCGGTAGGGGAACGCCGCGGACGCCCTGTCGACGTGCCCGTTGTGCGCGAACAGCAGCGAATGCCGGTTGCCCCGCTCGCGCTGCTCGGCGACCGTCCGGAACAGGTTGTCGGCCATCAGCTCCGCGCGCCGCTGCCCATAGGCCGCGCCGGGCTGGTTCAGGTCGAGGTGCTGAATCAGGGTGGTGACGGCGTTCGCGGCCACCCGGCGGCCCTCGGTGGCGGGTGTGCCGGCGACGGCGGTGCGCAACTCCCGCACCACCGGACGGGCCTCGCGGTCGCGCCCCGCGGCGTCCGCGCCGCCCCGGGTGGCGTCGGTCCAGCCGGCGAGCCGGCTGCGGAACCGGTCGGCGGCGGCCGGGTCGTGCCGGGCCAGCCAGTCGAGCGCCAGCCGCTTGTTGGC
>CANNUR010000380.1 GCA_947523045.1 uncultured Prosthecobacter sp. | reverse complement strand
GTTCGCAGGCCTCAAGGTCGGCGGCGGTGCTCGGCGGGTAGTGCAGGGTTTCGCCGCGCAGTTTGTAGGCCGTGCAGATCTGCACCGTGTCGAGCCCGTCGAGGCCGTCGAGGTTGGTGATCGCCAGTTCGTCGGCACCGTTGATCATGACGGCGTAGCGCACCAGCACCGCGTCGAGCCAGCCGCAGCGGCGGGCTCGGCCGGTGGTGGCACCGAACTCACGGCCCATGTTGTGCAGCATGTCGCCGATGTCCTCGTTCTCGGTGACAAAGGGACCCGAGCCGACACGGGTGGTGTAGGCCTTGGCGACCGCGACGACCTTGTCGATCATGCGCGGCGGCACGCCCGAACCCGTGCAGGCGCCACCGGAGGTGGTGTTCGAGGAGGTGACGAAAGGATAGGTGCCGTGGTCGATGTCGAGGTAGGTGCCCTGAGCGCCCTCAAACAGCAGGTTCTTGCCGGCGCGGATGGCCTCGTGACAGTACACGGCGGTGTTGGTGATGTGCGGAGCGAGGATGCTCGCGGCCTCCAGCATGCGGGCGACGGTCTCTTCGACCGGCACCTCGGCGACGCCGGCGGCGCGCAGGGTCTCGTTGTGCAGCACGATGCGTTCGCGCAGTTCGCTGGCGAAGATGTCGGGCTGCTTGAGCAGGATGGTGCGCAGACCGCCGCGCTCGACCTTGTCCGCGTAGGCCGGGCCAATGCCGCGACCGGTGGTGCCGATTTTTTTGTCGCCGCGCTTGGCCTCGCGCGCCTGGTCGAGGCCGCGGTGGTAGGGCATGACAAGGTGGGCGGTCTCGCTGATGAGCAGATTTTCCGGGGTGATCTTGACGCCCTGGCCGCGCAGCTTGTTCATCTCCTCGATCAGGCCCAGGGGATCCATGACGACGCCGTTGCCGATGACACAGATCTTGCCCTCCCACAGAATGCCGCTGGGGATCAGGTGCAGAATGTACTTGGTGCCGTTGTTGATGACCGTGTGGCCGGCGTTGTTGCCACCGGCGGCACGTACAACGACGTCGGTCTTCTCCGTGAGATAATCGACGATTTTACCTTTTCCTTCATCGCCCCACTGGGCGCCGACAATGATGGTATTGGACATGATGGATGGAGGCGGCAGGAGGAGCCGCGGGGTTGGGAATGGGAACGGGAGGGGGGCGGAGGGGAGCCGCCGGTGAGGTTGGAAACCGGGTGGGGTTAGGAACCCAGTTGGGTGAAAGAGAAGGCGGCGTAGGCGCACACCAGCAAAGCCAGGATGCCGAGGAGAAGGATCGGTCCGGTATCCCCGCCCTTGGCTTGGGTTTTGGTGCCGAAACCCTGGCGCTGGCTCGTGTTGATCGGTTGCACGGCGTAGCCCGTGATTGGGCGGGAGGCCGCACGGGGGGCGGCTTCGTCGTCGAGGAAGAGGCACTCGACATGGCCAAGAGTAAAGCTGCCCCCGTGGGCAAGTTCGACGCGCTCCACGCGTTCGCCACCGATCTTCGTGCCATTCGTCGAACCCAGATCGGTCAGCACCCAAACGCCGTTTTCGAGGGCGATTTCACCATGATGACTGGAGACGGATTCGTCGGCAATGACCAGATGGTTGTCCGCCGCGCGGCCGATGCGCATGCGCTCGGCCACAAACTCGGCCTCGGCGCTTGCCCCGGCAGGGGTGGTGAACTGAATTTTTGCCATAGAAACGCGACAGGTAGCAGCAGGGCCGGGGGCTGGCAAGCTGCAATCTGGCGCCACCCTGTGCCTGTCTCAGGGACCGTTGATGCGTCGACCGGAGGGATCAACCACTTTGACAGTCACGAAGAACAGGACGTGCTTCATCTGGCGCCGGGTGACCTCGCTGCGGAACTGGCGGCCGACGTAGGGCGCGTCGCCGATCACTGGCACCTTGTCCTG
>CANNUR010000379.1 GCA_947523045.1 uncultured Prosthecobacter sp. | reverse complement strand
GTCTGGCACCACTTCGATCAGGTCTGGCAGACGCCTCTGGTCATGGCCGAGGCGACGCGACTCAGTGAAACCCTGCTCGCCGATTTCTCCGCGGTCATCCTCGCCGGGGCCTCGTTCAGTGCCCTGCCGACCGGCGCGCGCTCGGCCCTGCAGGGCTGGGTCGAGCGCGGCGGCAACCTGATCGCCCTCGGCAGCGCCACCGGCTCGCTGGCGGCGCAGGACTGGTGCAAGGTTGAACTCGCCAAGGCCGCCCCGGAGGCGGTCGCCAAGGACCGGCCGACCCAGCAGTCGCTGCCCTACGACGAGGCCGATGAGCGGCGCACGGCCCGCGAACTCAACGGCGTCATCGTCGAGGCGGTGTTCGATCGCACCCACCCGCTCGCCTGGGGGCTTGGCGACCGGCCGCGGATTCAGCTCATGCGCGACGGCACCACCTTCCTCAAGCCCGCCTCCAGCGCCTACCTGAACCCGCTGCAGTACACGGACAAGCCGCTCGTCTCCGGCTCCGCCTCCAGGGAAAACCTCGCCGCCTTGCAGGGCACGACGCCGCTGCAGGTGCGGGTCGTCGGCACTGGCCGCGTGCTGCTGTTCACCGACAACCCGGTTTTCCGCGGCCACTGGCTGGGCACCGAGAAGCTGCTCGCCAACGCCCTCTTCTTCGGCGGCTGGGTCAGCGCCGGCGGGGGTGGCAGCAGTGGCGAGGACGAGCACTGAGCCTTGCCACCTTCCGGCCGGCGACTTTTTGAACAGCCCGGTCCTTTCTTGACTCTGAACCCCGCCCCATTGACGTTTTCTTTTCCCATGCCCCCCGACTCCACCCCAGCCAGCGTCCCCGATTCGGAAACCATCGCCCGATCCGCCGCCTGGGTCCAGCCGCTGCGCAGCGAGATCGCCCGCGTCCTGATCGGCCAGACCGAACTGGTCGACCGACTGCTGGTCGCGCTGCTCACCAACATGCACGTCCTGCTCGAAGGCGTGCCCGGTCTGGCCAAGACCCTGGCGGTGCGCACGCTGGCGAACGCGCTCAAGGCCGACTTCAAGCGCATCCAGTTCACGCCCGACCTGCTGCCGGCCGACGTCATCGGCACCATGGTGTACCATCCCAAGGACGGCACCTTCAGCCCGCGCCTCGGTCCGGTCTTCGCCAACCTCGTGCTGGCCGATGAAATCAACCGCGCGCCGGCCAAGGTGCAGAGCGCCCTGCTCGAGGCGATGCAGGAACGCCAGGTGACGATCGGCGAGAACACCTACAAGCTGCCGGATCCCTTCATGGTGCTGGCCACCCAGAACCCGATCGACCAGGAGGGCACCTACACCCTGCCGGAAGCCCAGCTCGACCGCTTCCTGTTCAAGGTGCGCGTCGTGTATCCGACCCCGGCCGAGGAGCGCCGCGTGCTCGATGCCATGGCCACCTCCGCGCCCAAGCTCGACGTCAGCCCGGTGGCCCAGGCCGCCGACATCGTCGCCAGCCGCGCCCTGGTCAATGCCATCCACGTCGACGAGAAGATCCGCGATTACATCGTCGCCATCATCCAGGCGACGCGCACCCCCGAGACCGTGGCGCCGCATTTGAAGTTGCTCATCCGCTGCGGCGCCTCGCCGCGCGGCACCATCAATCTCGCCCTCGCCGCCAAGGCGCTCGCCTTCCTCAACGGCCGCAACTACGTCACCCCCCAGGACATCAAGGACCTCGCCCCGGACATCCTGCGCCACCGCATCCTGCTGTCCTACGAGGCCGAGGCCGAGGGCGTCACCAGCGAGGAGGTCATCCGCCAGTTGCTCGACAAGCTGCCCGTGCCGTGACCCCCGGGCGCGCCTTGCCGCGCGCCGCCGAACCGCCCCCATGTCCATCGCCACCGAGACCGACGACGAAAAGCTCGCGCGCATCCTGAAACGGGTGCGGCGCATCGAGCTGATCACCCGCGGCATGGTCAAGGAG
>CANNUR010000378.1 GCA_947523045.1 uncultured Prosthecobacter sp. | reverse complement strand
TGCCCGCCCTGCTGCAGGCGGTCGATCGCCGCCAGACCACTGTCCGTGAAACCGTGCTGTGGTCGAGCTGGTGGTGGTTCGGCACCGTGCTGAGCCTGCTCACCGCCGAGTGGCTGCTGCGCAAGCGCCTGCGCCTGGTTTGATTCCGGCACACAGGTAAGGTGGCTGCGGCCGTATCAAGACTCGACCTTGCCGAAGAACATCATGTGCTGCCAGGGCAGGCCATCGAACTCGCGCACGAGTTTGAAGCCGTTCAGGCCGAGTTCCTTGAGGAGCTGCGTCTTGCTCATCTTGTGCTCGGGCTTGATCGGCACGGTCTCATCCTCGGCGCGGAATTCGACAAAGACAGCGAGTCCGTCCGGCTTCAGCGCCCTGCGGATGCCGGCGAGCATTTCCGCCGGATGCGAGAACTCGTGGTAGACGTCGACCAGCAGGATGAGGTCGCAGGAATCGGCCGGAATCTTTGGATCCAACGGCGTGTTGACGATGCACTCGATGTTTTCAAGGCTGCGGCCCTCGGCGCGCTGGCGCAACAGGTCGAGCATTTCGGGCTGGATGTCGACGGCATACACCTTGCCCTGCGGGCCGACCTTTTCGGCGATCGGCAGGGTGTGGTAGCCGTTGCCACTGCCGAGGTCACAGACGGTCATGCCGGTCTTGACGCCCAGTTCCTCACGCATGCGCGTCGTCGCCTCCTCGCGCTCCCGCTTGTTCCGGATCAACCAGCCGGCGCCCTGCCAGTGCATGGTCTGGGCGATGACCCGACCCTCATAAACGGCGGGTGGCGGCGCCGCGTCCTGGGCGGTGAGCAGGCAGGGCAGGAGAAGCAGGAGGGTGCGGCGCATGGCGGTGTCATTCTCCGGGTGGCGGGCGGATCTGCCACTGTTTTTCCGGCCAGGCGAGGTTTTTGGCGGTGGTCGCCGGGAAGTCCCAGGCGGTGGCGTCGGCACTGTACAGCACGACCCGCGCACGCTCGGCGGCGAGCGCGGCCGCCTGTGGCAGGTCGAGGTGGCGCAGCACATTCAGGTAGGCCGGTCCCTGCATGTGGGTAGTCGGCAGATCGTGCAGGTCGAGCCGAACAATGCCATCTTCAAACAGCGAGGCGTACAAGGCATTGGCGGCCATGTCGCGATGGGCCTGCAGCCAGAGGGCGGTTTTCTCCAGGCCCTCGATCCGGCGCAGGCCCTGAATCGTGCGGCGGATGTCCCAGACCTGCATGGAATCCAGGGTCTGGCCGGCGAGATAAAAGCGGCGCAGGCGCTGGGTCTGCGCCTTGTCGCTGCCGCTCCATTCGGTCGGTCCGATGCCGCGCGGGGCGAGGTAGGCCATGCCCCACTGGAAGCTGGCGAACATCTTGCGCTCGGCCTCGAAGGCCGCCTCGTCCGGCTCGGCCGCCGTTGTGCTTTCCAACAGCGTGCCGAAGCGGCTCCCATAGGTGTTGGCGAAATCCTGCCAGCCCTGGGCGTCGAGCGCATTGAGGCTCACCAGTTCCAGATCCTGCGGACGCAGGCCGGCCCGGTGCACGACGAACAGGCGCAGGCGGAAGGGCGACTGCGTCTCCAGGTCGTAGGCGCTGAATTGCAGGCCGTCGCGCTCGAGGCTGCCCGCCTTGGCCGGCTGCAACGCGGGCGCGTCCTGCGGCCAGCCGGCGAAGACCTCATGCTTGAGCGCGCTCATCCAGCCGTCGCGCAGTTGCTCCCAGTCGGTGCGGTTCGTCGGCACCGGCGGCGCCGCGGCGGCCGGCACAAAGGTCTGGTCGATGGTGGTGTTGCGTTCGTCGGCCGGCGTCTCCGTCAGCACGCGCAGGGCGGCGGGCTCGAGGGACTTGGCGGCGCCGTCATGCAGGACCTGCATCGGGCTGGCTCCCTTGAGGTGGCGTTCGAACCAGTGAAAGGCGCCGATGTTGAGCGGCTGCAGATCGGCATGCGGGCCCTCGGCCACCTGCAGTCCGATGTTCTTTTCGACGCCGAGCAGGCCGTCCAAACGGCGCACGTTCTGGTCGAT
>CANNUR010000377.1 GCA_947523045.1 uncultured Prosthecobacter sp. | reverse complement strand
GGTGAGGTTGCTGACCACGGTCGCCGCAGCCGCCGGCATGACGATGCCGAGGAGGAGCAAGCAGCCGAGGACGAAGCGAAGGAAACGGGCGTGCGATTTCATGGCGGCATCAGAAAGCTTCGGGGGATTCCCCGGGGGAATTTTCAGTCTAGGGTCGGTAGACCCACGGGTGTCAACCCAAAACGACCCAAACCAGGCCGGCTTGCAGAGAGCAGAGAGCAGAGAGCAGAGAGCAGAGAGCAGAGAGCAGAGAGCAGAGAGCAGAGAGCAGAGAGCACGGAGCGCGGAGCAGCCCGTCGTGAGGTGGCCAGGCGCAGCGGGCTGAAGCCCAGGAAGACGTTTCTTCGAGTGCCTCTCTGCTCTCCGCCCTTCGCTCCCAGCTCAGCCCTCGTTCAGCCGCACCGGGGTCAGTTCGACACTCTTTTCACCTTCGCCGATCCAGAGGCCGCCGTCCTGGAGGGTGACCTGCAGGTTCATCGAACGCTGGGCGAGCTGGCCGAGGTCGCGCACCTGCTCGGCCGGGAACTGCCAGACTTCCAGATTGGGGAGTCGGCCGAGCCGGCCCGCCACCGAGGCCCACCAGGCCGGGGCGGTGGCGGCGTAGGCGTAGACCGTCACCCGGCGGGCCCGGGCGCAGGCGCGCGACAGGCGCTTTTCCTCGGGCTGACCGAGCTCGATCCAATGCAGCAGCAGGCCGGTCAGGTCGCGGCGGCAGAGCGCCGGGGCTTCGGCCTCCCAGAGATCCTTGTCGAACTCGAGCGCTCCGTCGCTGGGATCGGCCGGGGCGTTCAGCACGTAGGCGAGCAGGCGGACCATCATCCGTTCCTCGGTCTCCGAGGGATGCCGCGCCAGGGTCAGCGTGTGATCGGCGTAGTGGTTGCGGTCGAGGTCGGAGAACGACACCGAGGCGCGGTGGATGATTGCCTTCAAAGCCATGCCCGTGGCCTAAGCCGGCGGCAGACGGAGGGCAAGCCGCAAAAAAGTCCGTGCACGCCGGGCGCGGAAGGTTTAGTTATCGTTCGTGAACTGGAACCTGTCGGCCCCGACCCTGCTTGCCCTGCGACTTACGCTAGGGTAGGCGGCCCGTGTTTCCTCGCCCTGCCCCGTCGCCACGTCGCGACTCACCTTCCCGGCACCAGGAACGTTTTTCCTGGCCCTTCGCCAAGTTCCACCCTTTGTTCCCCCTTCGTCCCATGTTGAAGCATCCCGCCACCAAGTACCGGCCCTTCCCGCCGGTCGATCTGCCCCACCGCCAATGGCCGACGCGCCAGCTCACCCAGGCCCCGGCCTGGTGCAGCGTCGATCTGCGCGACGGCAACCAGGCGCTCGCCGTGCCGATGAATGTCTCGCAGAAGCTGGAGATGTTCGATGCCCTGGTGAAGTGCGGCTTCAAGGAAATCGAGGTCGGTTTCCCGGCCGCCTCCAACACCGAGTTCAACTTCAACCGCCGCCTCATCGAGGAGAAGCGCATCCCCGACGATGTGACGATCCAGTGCCTGGTGCAGGCGCGCGAGGATTTGATCGAGAAGACCGTGCAATCGCTGATGGGTGCCCGCCGGGTGATCATTCACATGTACAACTCAACCTCGCCGGCGCAGCGCAAGTACGTCTTTGGCAAGTCGAAGGAGGAGATCATCGAGATTGCCGTCAAGGGCGCGCAGATGATCCGCGACCGCATCCACCGTCTGGAAGCGGGCGGCACGGAAGTCGTGCTGCAGTACTCGCCCGAGAGCTTCAGCGCCACCGAGGTCGAGTTCGCCAAGGAAATCAGCGAGGCGGTCATGGACGTCTGGCAGCCGACGCCCGAGCGCAAGATGATCCTCAACCTGCCGGACACCGTCGAGGTGGCCATGCCGAACGTGTACGCCGACCAGATCGAGTGGATCTGCACGCACATCAAGAACCGCGACAGCCTGATCATCAGCCTGCACACCCACAATGACCGCGGCACCGGCACCGCCGCCACCGAGCTGGGCCTGCTGGCCGGCGCCGACCGGGTGGAAGGCACGCTGT
>CANNUR010000376.1 GCA_947523045.1 uncultured Prosthecobacter sp. | reverse complement strand
GCTTTCGGCCTCGTAGCTGTTGACCGGGAAGGTCTCGTAGTTGCGGCCGCCGGGATGGGCGACGTGGAAGGTGCAGCCGCCGAGGCTGCGCCGGTTCCAGGTGTCGACGAGGTCAAAGACCAGCGGGCAGTGCACGCCGATGGTGGGATGCAGGCAGGACGGCGGCTGCCAGGCGCGGTAGCGGACGCCGGCGACGTATTCGCCGACGGTGCCGGTGGGGTGCAGGGGCACGACGCGCTGGTTGCAGGTGACGAGGTGGCGACCGCGGACGAGGCCGCTGACGCGCACCTGCAGGCGCTCGAGGCTGCTGTCGACGCGTCGCACCGTGCTGCCGCCGCCGCCTTCCTCGCCGAGCACGTGCCAGGGTTCCAGGGCGGTGCGCAGTTCCAGGTGGACGTCGTGGCGGGTGATGGCGCCGATGGCAGGGAACTTGAACTCGAAGTGCGGGGCGAACCATTCCGGCTGGAAGGCGAAGCCGGCGGCGGTCATGTCCTCGAGCACATCGCAGAAGTCGCGCCAGACAAAGTGCGGCAGCAGGAAGCGGTCGTGCAGTTCCGTGCCCCAGCGCACGAGGCGCTGCTCGTAGGGTTGGCGCCAGAAGCGGGCGATGGCGGCGCGCAGCAGGAGCTGCTGGGCGAGGCTCATCTGCGCGTGCGGTGGCATTTCGAAGGAGCGCAGTTCGACCAGGCCCAGGCGACCGGTGGCCGAGCCGGGATCGAAGAGCTTGTCGATGCAGAACTCGGTGCGGTGGGTGTTGCCGGTGGCGTCGGTGAGCAGGTTGCGGAAGAGGCGGTCGACGAGCCAGGGTGGGGCGGTGCCGCGCTCGCGGCGGTGGCGGTCGAGCTCGCGGAAGGCGAGTTCCAGCTCGAAGAGGGCGTCGTTCCTCGCCTCATCGATGCGCGGGTGCTGGCTGGTGGGACCGATGAAGAGGCCGCTGAACAGGTAGCTGAGGCTGGGGTGATTGTGCCAGTAACCGAGCAGCGACTTGAGCAGGTCGGGCCGGCGCAGGAAGGGCGATTCGCGCGGGGTTTCCCCGCCGACGACGATGTGGTTGCCGCCGCCGGTGCCGGTGTGGCGGCCGTCGATCAGAAACTTTTCCGTGCCGAGCCGGGTGAGGCGAGCCTCCTCGTAGAGGGCGGTCGTGTGATCGGCGAGTTCGCCCCAGGTTTTCACCGGGTGCATGTTGACCTCGATGACGCCGGGATCGGGGGTGATCTTGAGGACGTGCAGGCGCGGGTCGTAGGGCGGTGGCGAGCCCTCAAGCAGGATGGGCAGCTTCAGCGCGGCGGCGACCTGCTCGATGGCGGCGACCAGGTCGAGGAAGTCCTCGGTGGCGGCGACCGGTGGCAGGAAGAGGTGGAGTCGGCCGCGGCGCGGTTCGACGCAGAGGGCGGTGCGCAGCAGCCAGGCGGCGGATTCCTGCGCTTCCGGTGGGCGCTGTGCATCTGCCTCGTCGGCCGGCAGCGTGCGCCGCTCGGGCCGGCCCTGGCCGAAGAAGCGATTGAAGCCGGGACCAGCCGGCGCCTCGGCAGGCTCGCCCGTTACGGCATCCGGCACGCGTGACCGCATCTGCGACGGCGGTGGCAGGTCGGGCCAGTCGTCGAGCGGGTCCTGAGGGTGAATCCACGGGTAATCCGCCTCGCTGACCCAGGGCAGGCTGTCGAGCGGCAGGCGCAGGCCCATGGGCGAATCGCCGGGAATCAGGTGCAGGGTGTCATCGCGCACGAACCACGGACCGCTGCGCCAGCACAGGCGGTCGCCGCGCCAGCCGCGTTCGAGCGGCAGGACGAAACCGACGACGTGATCGAGTCCCTGCTCGAAGATCTTCGCCAGGCGGGCGCGTTCCTCGGCATCGCGCAGGTTCGACTGGAAGGGATCGACATTGACCGGCAGGCGCTTCTCCCGCCAGAGGTGGTAATACACGTCCTCGTAGGCGGGCTTGAGCCAGCGTTCACCGACGCCGAGCGCCTGTGCCAGGGCCAGGCCGAAGGCGCGCGCCTCGGCTTCGCCGTGGCCGAGATCGACCGCTTCATCGGCGATCAGGTCGACGT
>CANNUR010000375.1 GCA_947523045.1 uncultured Prosthecobacter sp. | reverse complement strand
ACCTCCAAGGCCCAGGGCTCGCCCTTCATCCGCGGCTTCACCGGCTTCCGCAACCTGGCGCTGATCGACGGCATCCGCTTCAACAACTCGACCTTCCGCGAGGGACCGAACCAGTATTGGAACACGATCGACTCCTGGGCCATCGACCGGCTCGAACTCGTGCCCGGCCAGGGCTCGGTGCTCTACGGCAGCGACGCCATCGGCGGCACGCTCAACCTGCTCACCAAGGACTCGGGCTTCCGTGAGGAGGACGCCGGCTTCTTCTTCCACGGCCTGACCGCCTACCGCGCCTCGACGGCCGAGCGCAGCCATGTCGGCCGCCAGGAACTCCAGTTCGGCGAAGGCGGTCGCTGGGGACTGCACCTCGGCGCCAGCCTGAAGTCCTTCGGCGATGTCCGTGCCGCCGGCCTCGGCATCCAGCCAAACACCGGCTACGACGAATGGGCCTACGATGCCCGTCTCGACCTCGCCCTCGATGACAACTGGACCGTCACCGCAGTCCACCAGCAGCTGCGCCAAAGCGATGCCTGGCGCACGCACCAGACCACTTCCGGGATTGGGTGGGAAGGCACCACGGTCGGCACCGACCTGCAGCGTTCCTACGACCAGGAGCGCACGCTCTCCTACCTGCGCCTCGCCGGTCTCGATCTCGACGGCTTTGCCGACAGCGCCAGCCTGACGGTGTCGCTGCAGACGGCCGACGAGTACGAATTCCGCGAACGCACCACCCGGCGCGACTTCTCTCAGGTGGAAATCAGCACCCTTGGCCTCGACCTGCAGCTCTCCAGCGAGACGGCGATCGGTCGCCTCACCTACGGCATCGATTATTACCGCGACTGGGTTTCCAGCGGCAGCCAGCGCTACAACAAGAACGGCACCCAGGCCCAGGGCATCCAGGGGCCGGTCGGCGATGACGCCAGCTACGACCTGCTCGGCCTGTACCTGCAGGATCAGTTCGATTTGACCTCGCGCCTGCACGCCCAGCTCGGCGGACGCTTCACCCATGCCGCCGCCGACATCGGTCGCTTCGCCGATCCGGCGACGCCAGCGCCGGTGGATTCCTACCGCGACGACTGGCAGAACTTCTCGGCCAGCCTGCGCCTGCTCTACGACCTCGACGAACAGGCGCGCCACCAGCTGTTCGGCGGTGTTTCCCAGGGCTTTCGCGCGCCCAACCTGTCCGATCTCTCACGCCTCGACGTCGCCCGCAGTGGCGAGTTGGAAACCCCTTCCACCGGCCTCGATCCCGAGCAATTCATCCATTTCGAACTCGGCCTGCGCACCCAGACCGAGCGCTTCCGGGGCAGCCTCAGCTACTTCTACACCGTCATCGACGACATGATCGTGCGTCGCCCGGTCGGCGCGGGCATCGTCAACAAGTCGAACAGCGGCGACGGCTTCATGCAGGGCGTCGAGCTCGACGGATCGTGGCGGCTCGATGACCACTGGACGCTGTTCGGTCACCTCACCTGGACCGAGGGCCGGGTCGAGCAGTATCCGCGCACCAACAGCAGCTACCAGCAGGTGGAGCCGATCAGCCGTGTCGTGCCGCTCATGGGCCGTGCCGGCCTGCGCTGGGAAGCGACCGACAAACGCGTCTGGGGCGAGTTCCTCTGCCTGGCACACAGTCGCTACGAGCGCATGAACAGCGGCGACCGCCGCGACACCCAGCGCATTCCCCCGGATGGCAACCCGGGCTTCGCCCACCTGACCCTGCGCGGCGGCTGGCGCGTCACCCAGCAACTGGAGCTGACCGCCGCGCTCGAAAACCTGCTCGACCAGGAATACCGCTACACCGGCTCCGGCAGCAACGAACCCGGCTTCGGCGCCGTGCTCGGTGCCACCCTGCGGTTCTAAGTTCAACCCCAAATGGGGTCAGAAGGAACTCTCAGCCGCGTGCCTGCCACTGCGGGTAGCGTTCCTTCAGGATCCTGCGGAAGTCGGCCGCCTTGGAAGCCTGCCCGGCTTTCTCCAACGCGCGCGCCGCCTTGTCGAGCGCCTCGGGCGTGACCTCGGCATCGTCGAAGAACTGCGCGGGAATCATCAACTTGCCGGCGGCGGCATTGTACTTCTCCTTGGCGCCAGCCGCTTGTCCGGCGCTGGCAAG
>CANNUR010000374.1 GCA_947523045.1 uncultured Prosthecobacter sp. | reverse complement strand
TTCAATGCTGGTGTTGGGCTTGCTGCGGGTGAGTTCGGTCAGGCGGCCGACACTGAAGGCGCGCGCCGAGGAGACGCCGAGGCGGCAGAGCACGCGCGCATCGTGCACGCCGGCGGGCGCCTCGGCGGCGATGGTGACCAGGAACGTGTCCGTCTTGCCGGGTACCGGCTTGGCCTGCAGGTGCGGGCTGGAAAAGCGCAGGGATTCGATGTCCTCCAGGTGCTCGCCGCTGACCTTCACCTCGACGGACGTGCCGGCCTGTCCGCCCATAGGCTGGAGGGTGAGCAGGCGGGGCAGCGGCAGCGTGACCTGCTGGGCGAGCGCGGGTGCGGCGAACAGGAGGAGGCAGAGGAGACGGGAGGTCATGACCGCAAACCTACGCGGTCAGCGGGGCCTTCCGTTCAAACCGGCGCGGATTCGCCTCGGTCAGCGGCGCAGGCCGGCGATGCCGTTCGGCAGGCTGAAGACGCTTTTCACCTCGGCATCGGTGAGGGCGCGGTTGAAGACAGCGATGTCATCCATCAGGCCGGTGTAGCTGTAGCCGAGTGTCAGGGCGCTCTGCTCGACGTCCCAGTGGAAGCTGTTTTCCCAGCCGCGGAATTCGCCGACCGGCACGCCGTCGAGGTAGAGCCGGCCCCAGCCGTCCTTGGCGCCGGTGTTGGCGTTGCCGAAGGTGAAGCAGACGTGGGTCCAGCGCTCACGCGAAAACGGCGGCTTCTCCACGGCCACCATCGGCCGGCGTTTCATCTCCTCCCATTTTTCGTTGTTCGGATTCCACAGCTTCGTCACCGCCATGATGGCGTAGCGGAAGTGGCGCGGCGTGTGGTCCTTGCTGAACTCGACGAACATGTTGCCCTCGCCCCAAGCCTGCGCGACGAACTGCAGGGGGTCGCAGTAGCCCGGTTCCAGGTCGCGGTCGGGATCCAGGCGCAGCCAAAACGAGGCGCTGCCGCTCCAGTTTTTGTCGCGGTAACCCAGGTTGGGGCCACCCTTGAAAAAGACCAGATCCTTCGACTTGCGACGGAAGGCGAGCGCCCCGCCAAACCTGCCTTCACCGGCGGCCAGTTCAATGCCATCGGCCTCGGCGAGGCCCGGCTTCGGTTCGGTGCGCTTGCGGCCGGGTGCAGTGAACAGCCGCTTGTCGCCGGCGGCGAAGTCGGCGTCGGGTCCGCGATCAAAGCCGGCGTGGAAGACCAGGGCGGAGGTCAGGGCCTCGTCGGCGGGCAGCGAGGAGGCAAGGGCCAGACAGAAAAGGGCGGCGCGCATGGGCTCAGTGGTTGAACAGGAATTCCTTGGTGTTGACCAGGGCCCAGATGAGGTCCTCGTAACCCTGGCGACGCGCCTGCTGGGAGTCGAGCGGCTTGCCGGCAGCGTCGGTGCGCGGTTTGACTAGGTGGGCCTCGGCGAGGCGCACCTCCTCGGCATCGGGCTCACGGGCGAAGGCGGCGAGGTAGAGCTCGCGGATGCGCTTGGGCTCGGGCAGTTCAGCCTTGCTGAGTTTCTCAGCGCGACCGCCGGCGGCGGTCAGCTTGGTCTTGACGTCGGCGGCATTCATGAGGTGCAGGCTCTGCGCCAAGCTGGCGGTCTGCACGCGCTCGCACTCGCAGACGCTGGCGCCCTCGGGCCGGCCGAAGACCTTGAGGAAGGGGGAGGCGCGGTTGTAGCTGTTGTCGGGCAGCGACACCGCGCGCGTGCCGGGCGGCAGGTCGGCAAAGTCGGACTTCGAGCCGGCGACACCGTCGAGGCTGTCGAGCAGGACCTCGGCGGTGAGGCGGCGCGGGTAGTAGTGAGAGAAGTTCTGGGTGTCGGCGGTGTTGTGCGCGTTGGGCTCGGAGCTGAGCTGGTAGGCGCGGCTCTGCACGAGTGTGCGCGCCAGCTCCTTGAGGTCGAAGCCGCTGCGCACGAAATGCCCGGCCAGGGCGTCGAGCAGTTCGGGGTTGCTGGCCGGATTGCTGTCGCGGATGTCGTCCTCGGGCTCAATGAGGCCGCGCTTGAAGAAGTGCTTCCAGTACCGGTTGACCAGAGCGCGGGCAAAGAAGGGGTTCGACGGCTCGCTCATCCAGTCGGCCAGGCGCAGGCGCGGATCCTCGTCAGGCGGGATGTCGAGCGCCGGCTGGCCGAGCGCGGCGGGACGCACGGGCT
>CANNUR010000373.1 GCA_947523045.1 uncultured Prosthecobacter sp. | reverse complement strand
GGTTGAGCATGCGCGAGCGCTGCTGGTCCTTGGCCGATTCAAAATAGAGGCTCCGCTGCCTTTCCACCTCTTCAAGGCCGCGACGGGCGGCCGAATTCGTCGGGTCCTGGCGCAGAATCTCCTCGTAACTGCCCATGGCAGCATCGAACTGGCCTGTTTCACGCTGAGAGGCAGCGACAATGAGGCGTCGTGACACATCTTCAACGCGCTGGATGTGTGCCGGGGTCAGGGCGGGAGGATAGCGGTCCGGGTCCGTAAGACGGCGCCGCAGGGCGGCGACTCGCGGATCGTCTTTCGAAACGGTGGGGGCATCCAGCTTGTCAAGCAGGGGGATGGCCGTCCGCAGATCGCCGGCACCCGCCAGTTCTGCGGCCCGTGCCAAGCCGGCACGCACGTAGCCGTCACGGGCCAGGGCCAGCAGTTCGGGATCGCTGCCAGGGGTCGAAAGACTGCGATGCAAAAGCTCGAAGCGCTCCAAGGCTTCGGCGTGGCGACCTGCCTGCAGCGATTGCAGGGCCTGGTGCAGCCGCTCGTGGTCAGAGGATTGGAGCTCAGACTGGGGCTGCGGTGCGGATTGGGTAGCCAAATCGGCGGGCCCGGCCTGCAGGTCGGGCACCACCACCACCGCCAACGCGAGGCACCAGGCAAAGGGCGAGCCAGAACGGCGGCTGCGCATGGCCGGGGAGGGGGGCGGAAAAATCATGTGGCGGGACGAAAGCTGGAAATCGCAGGAATATCAAGATTTGCCCGGAAGCCCAAGCATTTTCTCCCAAGGTGTTGAGAATTCCATGCGTTTGACTCCAGGATTCAGCCGGCCGGCTGGCCGCCCCCCCCTGGGGCGAGTTTTCCTGCCCATTCCCATCTTTTCACGTGCAACATTGCGGTGGTCGAGAATGTTGTGAGTTGCCCCCCACCATGCCTCTACTGCCCCCCTTCCACCCTCCCAACCTGGGCTCCAGGTTTTTGATCGCCGGCGTTTTTGGACTGCTGCTCGCCGGTACGGCCGGTGGCCAGATCTCCGATCTCAATGACCTGCGACAGATCCTCACGCAGAATCAGAGCGTGAAAGCGGGCCCGGTTGGCGATGGTCGCGTGACCTTGAGTGAAACCAATCCCAACGTCTTTTACGCCAATCCCGGCCCCTGGGGCAAGCTGCGCTGCGCCTACGTTTATTTGGAGGCGCCCGATAACCTGATTTCCAACTTTCCCCTGCCCAACACCCGCCCGCGCTGGAGTTTTCCCGACGCCATGCTGCCGCGCCTGGGCGACTTTTTCCGTGAGGCCGGCCTGTCGCAGGCGCTCATTGATCTGCTGCTCAACGAACGCAACCTGGTCAAGGAGGGCGGTTTCGTGCACCTCTTCCCGCCGCTGCCCGATCTGGAGGCGCTGACACCCGAGGTTCGGGCGCTGATCTACACCGAACTCTCCAAGTATGATCCCAATGAATTCTGTGTCGACCCCGTGCTGATTGTCGGTCAGACCGTGAAGGAGTGGTATCGCACCAGCAAGCTGCGTCCGGAAATCATCGCCAAGGTCGAGCAGATGTCCTACATGCGCGGTGAGACCATTGCGTTCAGCGACATTTCCGCCGTTCTCAACTATGCCGAGTCGGATTCCGAGGCTCGCACCATCTTCAAGGCCTTCACCCGCACCCGTGCCCTGATGGTCAAGATGGAACTCAATGACCAGTCGAATCTCGACGGTCTGCTCAACTACTGGACTCTGGGCATCGGCCTGCGCCGCAAGGACATCGAACCGCTCATGCAGTCGATCATTGACACCGACGGCGTCGAAAGCCTGCCGCTTTCGCACGTGCTGCCCTCGCTGGTGCGCAAACTGTTGTACACCTATCCGGGCATGGACCTGGCTCGCAACGGCACCTTCCCCGACTGCCACTGGACCTCGCTCAACTTCTTCAACTACGAGCCTCATCAGTACCTGCTCGATTCCCGGTTGGCCACAAGTCAGGTGCTGGAAAATTTCGAACCGGTTGAGGCGCCCCTCCAGTATGGCGACATCCTCTTCTTCCTCAGCAACACCACCGGCGACGCCTTCCATTCCTGCGTGCATCTGGCCGATGATCTCGTCTTCACCAAGAACGGCCGCAACGTGCTGTCGCCATGGATCATCATGAAGCTCGAAGACGTCAAGAAGATCTACCTCTAC
>CANNUR010000372.1 GCA_947523045.1 uncultured Prosthecobacter sp. | reverse complement strand
ATAGTGTCTGCGTCGGTAGCCACCGTAGTAGCGACTGCGGCCGCCCCAGCCCCAGTTGCTGTAACCGATGCTCACATGCGTGCGCGGGGCGTAATAGGCGGGTCGCGGGCCGTAGTAGGGACCGTAGGCGGGGCCACCGTAGTAGCCGCCGCTGTATGCGCCTCCATAATAGGCGTCGCGATTCGCACCGAGGGCCGAGCCGGTCAGGGCACCGAGCGCACCGCCAATGGCTGCGCCCTCCAGGGGCCGACCGCTTTGATTGCCAATGACCGCGCCGGCAAGGCCACCGACCACGGCGCCGGCCACCGCGCCTTCGCGCTCAGCCGGACCCGGATAGGGCGAAACACAGGAACTCAGGGTCAGCAGCAGGCTGCCCGACAAGGCGAGGCGGGAAAAGAGCTTCGTGTTCATGGCGTTGGGCGGGAGACGGGTTGTCGCCTCCCTGCCCTCTCCGACGCACGCCGGGCGCCGCGCATTCAATCGGCGCCGAAATTCGGGATGCCGAGGCGCTTGGCCATGCGCCGCGGCCGGCGCAGCGCCTCAGCCATGCGCAGGGCCTCGTCGGGACCGCGCACATCCTTGCAGTCGGGGTGCGGCTCGGGTGCGGCGATCAGGCCCAGCTGGTGCAGGACGTGGGCCGTGCTGTGCTTGTAGGCGGCGGCACTCATCTGGTCGTTGAGGCGGAAGACTAGGTCCTCGAAGGACTGGAAGGCCTCGAACAACTTGTACACGCGGGTGTCGAAGCGGCCGGTGCCGGTCTTGAATTTTTTGTCGGCGACGCTGTCGAGCAGCCACATGTCGCGCGCCGCGCAGATCAGCGGGCAGGCACTGACGCCGGCGCCGATGAGCAGCGGCAGGCCGAGTCGGATCGCCGTCGGGATGCCGTAGTCGTCGCCGCTGTGCGGGGCGAAGGGCAGGCGCAGGTCCTTGCACATGGCGGCCCAGTAGAGGAAGTGCGGCTCGTCGAGCGTGCTGATCTTGCCACCCACGTACTTTGGATGATGGGCGATCTCGTGCAGCAGCCAGGGCTCGTAGGGCGTGGCCCAGGGCACGAAGGAGGGCTCCAAGGCGTGGGCGATGGCCGGCAGGGTGATCGACTCGGCGATTTCAAAGTAGGCGTCGCGACGCGCCTCCGGGCCGAGCTGATTGAGCAGGCGCGAGGTCATGATCATGGCCTCGGCGTTGTCATACTGCTGGGCGATGTCGAGCAGCGGCCGGTAGCGCTCGGCCTTGAACACCGTATCCTGTTCCGCGCCGCGGGCGGTGACGCCGGCGATGAAACGCTGGTCGGGAAACTCGGCGCGGAAGCGCTTCAGCACCTCGGCATAGAGGGCGTTGTCGAGTTCGAAGATGTACCCCGTATCGGCATTGAGCACGAACACCATCTCGACGCCGTAGTGCTCGCCGCACTGCTGCATCCAGCGCACGCTTTTGACAAAGCCGTCCCAGTCCGGCTGCCCGCCCTGAAAGGGCAGCAGGGTCGCCACGCACAAACGCGCCTTGGTCGTGTGATCGGCCAGGTCCTCCTCGGCCGTGTGAGCCCAGACGGTTTCCTGCCAGGTGGTGGTCGGCGTGAGGTCTTTCGGATCGGAGATGAGGTCGCGCATCGGGCCAGCAGGCTAAAGCGTCTTGCCGGGATGGCAACTGTGGCGTGGGATAGCCGGCAGCCGAAAACGCCTGCTCGGAGGGGGCCGGAACTGCCTCACTCTGCCCCGACCACCGGCTACGGAGCCGTGGGTTGCTGTTGTTCAGCACGATAGGTGCGCAGGCGCTCTAGGAGTCGCTGAAACTCCGCCTCCGGCACATGATGGAACTGATTGTCACTGGTCACGAACGCCCGCTTGCCACGTGCATCCGGTCGCGGCGTTGCCACGACCGGCAGATCGGCGGGCAAGGGTTTCTCCAGCCCGGCCGCACCGTAAAACCACGGCTCCAGATTCTCTTTTTGAAAGCGGTCAAAAAAGAAATGCCCCTGCATTTGGGCCACACCGTCCCAAACCAGCAACTCTGCCAAATCCTCGGGATAGTGGTTTTCGTGTTCCGCCAACCACCATGTAAGCGCCATGTGCAAATGCCGGAGTCTGTGCAAGGGGGAAAAATCCGAAGCAAAACCCATTTGGGTCAGAGGCTGCCCGGACTTCATCCAGCCAAGCTGGTGGGCGATGCCGGCAGTGGCCATGGAAGCCAGGAAGA
>CANNUR010000371.1 GCA_947523045.1 uncultured Prosthecobacter sp. | reverse complement strand
TCCCTGTACGGCGCTGAGGAGCCGCAGAAAAAGCCCTTCCATTTTGCCCATCGCGGCGGCGCCCACGAGTTCGAGGAAAACACGCTGTTTGCCTTCAAGAGCAGCTACGACAAGGGCATTCGCGGGTTTGAACTCGATGTGCGCATGACCCGGGACGGCGAACTGGTGGTCCTGCATGACGATAGCCTCGACCGCACCCACGAGGGCAGCGGTCCGGTCGAACATCTCGCGGCCACCGACGCCAAAAAGATCGTTTCCAGAAAGCAGAAGGAGCCGCTGCTGTTTCTCGACACCCTGCTGGACTATCTGAACGACAAGCCCGGCCTGTATGTGGAGTTCGAGATGAAGACCAGCAACAAGGAGCTGTATCCCGCCGCGCGCATCGAACCCTATGCCCGGACCCTCCTGCAGAAGGTCACCCGGCATGTCCCGCAGGGATCGACCTACCTGTTCACGTCCTTCGATGCGCGCCCGCTTCAGGCGATCAAGAAACTCAAGCCCGATGCCGACATCATGTTCATCCGCGGCGGCCCGCTGACGCCGGAGGTTCTCGAAAGTGCCCGGGCCATTGGCTCCAACCGCGTCGGGGTGAAAATGGAGGGCACCACCCGACTGGCCGTCAGGGACGCCCAGAAGCAGGGCTTCATCGTCACCGGCTGGCCCGGTCACAGCCTCAATGATTATTTCCTCGGCCTGGGCCTCGGCGTCGATGCCATCTGCACCGACATCCCCGTGCAGGTGCAGGAGTACATCGAGCGCAAAAAATAAGCGAACCCGCACTCCGGTCGCCGCGCTTCGAGACCGCTCGCCTGCGCCTCCTCAGGTGTCGCCCATCCCTCCCTGTCATGTTCACCGTCAATCAACGCACCTACCAGCCGCCCGCCCGTCCTGTCGTCGTCATCTGCCTCGATGGCTCGGCCGATGAATACCTCGACTGCGCCCTCGCCCGCGGGCGCATGCCGAACCTGGCGAAGATGAGCGTGCAGGGCTGGCGTGGTTTTGCCCGCGCGGCCATGCCGACCTTCACCAACGTCAACAACAGCAGCATCGTCACCGGCGTGCCGCCGCGCGTGCATGGCATCGGCGGCAATTTCTTCTTCGATACCACCAGCGGCGAGGAGGTGATGATGAACTCGTCGAAGTTCCTGCGCGCCGAGACGATCTTCCCGCACGCCCAGCGCGCTGGTCGCAAGGTTGCCGTGGTCACCGCCAAGGAAAAGCTGCGCGACATCTTCGCCAGCGGCCTGATCCAGGAGGGCGGCATCGCCTTTTCTTCGGAGAAGGCGAAGCACGCGGTCGTGGAAACGCACGGCATCGGCGATGTCGAGTCGCTGGTGGGTCCCACCCCGGAGATCTACAGCGGTGATGCCAGTCTGTACGTGCTGAAGGCGGGCGTGGCCCTGCTGGAGAGCGGTCGCGCCGATTTCCTGTACCTGAGCACGACCGACTATATGCAGCACAAGCACGCCCCGGAGGAGCCGGAGGCGCTGGATTTTTATGCGGCGATCGATGTCGAACTCGGTCGCCTGCTCGCGCTTGGGGCGGTGCTCGGTGTCACGGCCGACCACGGCATGTGCGCCAAGCAAAAGCCGGACGGCAGTCCGAACGTGATTTATCTGGAGAGCGAGCTGGTGGCGCAGTTTGGCGAGGGGTTCCGCGTCATCCTGCCGATCACCGATCCCTATGTCGCGCATCATGGTGCGCTCGGTTCCTTCGCCCAGGTGCATCTGCCCGACGGCTTGCAGGCAGGAGTCGTGCGCGACTGGCTGCTGCAGCGCGACGGCATCACCGAGTGCCATGAGCGCGCGGTCGCTGCGCGCCTGATGGAACTGCCCGAGGATCGCATGGGTGACCTCGTGGTGGCCAGCGGTCGCGATGTCGTGCTTGGGCGCACGCCCGCCTACCACGACCTCAGCGCGCTTGCCGGCGCCCTGCGCAGCCACGGCGGCCGTTACGAGGAAATGGTGCCGCTGGTGTTCAGCGAGCCGCTCAACGCCGCCTATGCCGCCCGTGCCGCCGGTGACGTGCGCAACTTCGACATCTTCGAGTTCACCTGCAACGGCCTGCAAATGTAGGCATCACTCTCCAAGTGATGAAGTCTCTATGGAGCTTGCCAAAGCCCATCACCCCCCGGCCTTTCTCCGTGCCCGGCGCTGGTCGCTGGGGGCGGTGATGTTCTGCTACCTGTTTTACTAC
>CANNUR010000370.1 GCA_947523045.1 uncultured Prosthecobacter sp. | reverse complement strand
GAGCATCGCCGGCAGTCCTCGCCACGACCGTCCGCCATCGTCGCTCGCCACGGCGATGCCGAAGGCCCCGATCGCGGCGACCCGCGGCCCGTCGCAGACGACGTCGAGGAAAGGCTTGTCGGCGCCGTCCCGCGCGAAGCGGCGCGTTTCGGCGAGCAGCTTCGCATCGTCCCCTGCGGCCTCGCCGAGCAGTTCGTTGACCCGTTGTTGCAGTTCGGCGTCGACCCGCCGCAGTTCCTGGGCCCACTGCAGGCGCTGGGCAGTGTAGGCAAAGCCGCAGAGCACCGCCAGCAGCAGCAGCCCGTGCCAGAGCTGCAGTCGCCAGCGGATGGAGCGCGGCAGCAGTTTCATGCCTCGATGCAGTAGCCGTGGCCGCGGCGGGTGGTGATGAAGTCGTGGCCGAGTTTTTTGCGGATGTTGGACACGTGCACGTCGAGCAGGTTGCTCAGGCTGCTTTCGTTTTCATCGAACAGGTGCTCGTAGAGTTCCGTGCGCGACACCACCCGGCCGTGGTGCAGGGCGAGGTGTTCGACCAGGGCGTACTCGCGGGCGGTCAGCGGCAGCACCGTGCCGTCGCGGCTGACCGTGCGCGAGCGCATGTCGAGCCGCACCGGACCGAGCAGGATTTCGCTGCGGGTCTCGCCGGCCAAGCGCCGCTGCAGGGCGCGCAGGCGCGCGGCCAGTTCACGCAGGTCGAAGGGTTTTGGCAGGTAGTCGTCGGCGCCCAGGTCGAGGCCGCGCACCCGGTCGCTGACCCGGCCGCGCGCGGTCAGCACCAGCACCGGCGTGCGCCTTTTTTCGCGCAGGCGGCGCAGCACCTCCAAGCCGTCGATCACCGGCAGCATGAGGTCGAGCACCACCGCGTCGTAGTCGGTCTCCAGGGCCTTGAACAAGCCTTCCTCGCCGTCAGCCGCCTCGTCGACGGCATGACCCTCCTCACGCAGCGCCTGCGCCAGGGTGCGCAGCAGGTCCGGTTCGTCCTCGACGATGAGCAGCCTCATGAGGCGATGAGACTGCCACGGGCCGCCTTAAGCAAGCGTGAAGACGCCGGCCGGGAAGTCGCGCTTGCGCGGTGCCGGCGGCGATGGTTGGCTCGCGCCTTTGATGAGCCAGCCCGCGCCCTTTGCCTACCGACCCGACATCGACGGCCTGCGCGGGGTCGCCGTGCTGCTGGTGGTGCTGTTTCATGCGCACCTGGCGTGCCGGGGCGGGTTCATCGGGGTCGACGTCTTTTTTGTCATCTCCGGCTACCTGATCACCGGCCTGATGCGTCGCGACCTGGAGGCGGGCGGGTTTCGGTTGACGGATTTTTGGGAGCGACGCGCACGCCGCATCCTGCCGGCCCTGGCGGTCATGGCGCTGCTGACCCTTGCCGCGGGCAGCTGGCTGCTGCTGCCGGAGGATCTGGCGCGGCTGGGGAGGTCGGCCATGGCGCGGTCGCTGTTTGTCGCCAACCTGTTCTTCTGGCGCGAGGGCGGCGGTTATTTCGCCGGCCCGGCCGAGCAGATGCCGCTGCTGCATCTGTGGTCGCTGGCGGTCGAGGAACAGTTTTACCTTCTGATGCCGCCGCTCTGCCTGCTGCTGGCGCGGCGTGCGGCGCGCACGCCGGGCGGTCTGGCGGCACTGGGCCGCCGCGTGTTCGGCGGGCTGGCGCTGGTCAGCCTGCTGGCTTCCGTCTGGTGGGTTCAGCACGACGCTCATAGCGCCTTTTACTGGCTGCCACCCCGAGCCTGGGAACTCCTGCTCGGCTCGCTGCTCGCCAACATCCATGTCGGCGGCAACACTGAGGGAGACAAGGGAGGCGTCAATGCCTGAACCCATCAGGCTCTACGTTCGCTGGGTCGATGCGATCGGCTATCGGGTTGGTCGTTTCGCGATGTATCTGATCTTTCCGATGGGCGCGATACTGCTCTACTCGACGGTCATGCGCGTCGTCTTCGGCTACCCGGTCAACTGGGTCATGGAGATGTCGCAGTTCATGCTGTCGGCATATTATCTGCTGGGCGGAGCCTATTCCCTGCAGATCGATGCGCATGTGCGCATGGACCTGTTCTACGGCATGATGACGCCGCGGCGGCGCGCGATCACCGACGCGCTGACCATCGGCTTCGTCATCTTCTATCTGGCGGTCCTGTTCAGGGCCGGTGTCTCGTCCACCGAATATTCCATCACCTATGCCCAGAAGAACTACACCGCATGGGCGCCGCCGATGTGGCCGATCAAGATGATCATGACCTTCGGCATCTTCCTGATGCTGCTCCAATC
>CANNUR010000369.1 GCA_947523045.1 uncultured Prosthecobacter sp. | reverse complement strand
GGTCAGCGGTCGACCCTCCTCGAGCAGGGAGTAGGCGCGGCCGAGCCGGTCATGCGCCTCGAGGTCGGTGATGCCCATGGCGTAGTACACCGTCTTGGTGATGTCCTCGGGATGGATGGGCCGGTCGAGCGGGTACTCGGCGCGCGCATCGGTGGCACCGACGACCCGGCCGCCGGCGACACCGGCGCCGGCCATGAGCACGCTCATGCAGGCGGTCCAATGGTCGCGCCCGGCCCCGGCCGTGCCGCCGGAACGGCGGTCGCCCACCTTCGGCATGCGGCCCATCTCGCTGGTGACGAGGACGAGGGTTTCATCGAGCAGGCCGCGCGAGGCGAGGTCATCCAGGAAGGCGGAGAAGGAGCGGTCGAACTTCGGCAGCAGGTGCTGGCGCAGGCAGTTGAAGTTGTCGCCATGCGTGTCCCAGCCGCCGGCGCTCTTGCACTGGGCGGCGATGCTTTCGTCCTCTTTCCAGAAGACCGTGATGAAAGGCACGCCGGCCTCGACGAGACGGCGCGCCATGAGCAGGCTCATGGCATTGACATCATCGCCGTAGCGGGCGCGCAGCGAGGCCGGTTCGGCGGCGATGTCGAAGGCGTTGGTGGTGCGGTTGGAGGCGAGCAGGTCGAAGGCGCGCTCCTGCTGCTTGACGTAGTTTTGCACGGCGTCCTCGTGATCGAGGTCGCGGCGGGCGTCATTGAGCGCGCCGAGCAGGGAGCGACGGTCCTGCAGGCGCGCGGCCGAGACCCCGCCGGCGACGCTGAGGGTGGGTGCGGCGAAGCGCAGCGGTTCCTCGAAGCTGCCATTGAGGAAAAAGGGGTCGTGTTCGAGGCCGATGCGACCGGCGAACTGGCCGGGCCGGGTGAAGGGCGGCCGGCTCGGCTTGTGCGGCAGGGTCACCAGCTGCGGCATCGACGGATGGGCCGGCCGTTTCATGGCGACGACGCTGCCCATGTAGGGCCAGTCATCCGGCTGTGGCCGGCGGTCGTTGCCCTGCTGCTTGAAGGTGTCGTCCGGAACGTGGCCGGTGAGGTTGTAGTAGTAACCGGCGTGGTGGTCGCCGGTGGCGCGACCGGCATCCGTGACGCCGTGCAAGAGGGCGAATCGGTGCGCCTGGCGCGCGAGCAGCGGCAGGTGCTCGCAGAGGCGGATGTCATCGGCAGTGGTGCGGATCGGCTTGAACTCGCCGCGGTACTCCGGGGGCGCCTCCGGCTTCATGTCCCAGAGATCGATGTGCGAGGCGCCGCCGCAGAGGAAGAACAGCACCGTCGACTTCGCAGGCTTGCTCAGTGCCGGTGCGGCGGCGGCGGGCCCGGTCGAGGCGCGCAGGCCGCGCGCGAAGCCCAGCGACGCCAGACCCGACGTCGAGGCCGTGAGGAAGGCCCGGCGGTCCAGAGAAGGGCGAAACAGCGGCTGGCCCATGGCGATGCGCGTACCACCTACGCCGCGGTTGGTGGCGCCCTGTCAACCGGGGGCAAATTGGCGGACATCGAGCGAGTCCGCGGCTGAGAACGGTCAAGGCACCGCCTGGAGAAAGTCCTCAGGGGTCATCACCGCGAGGTGGACTTGTTTGAAGTCGGCTGTATTGCGAGTGATGAGAACCTCCGCCCCACAAGCCCTGGCGGAAGCGAGTTGGAGTGCGTCTTCAAAGTCATTGAGTCCTGAACCCATCGCCCAGACGGCATCCGACTTGCCGACCTGGGCAACCTCCACCCAGGCCAGCAGATCCGCGACAAACTGAAAGGCAGTCTGGGAGGATCGGGAATGGCCGCGCACTAGATAAAACGCATTCGACAGGGTGTGCCAAGCAATCCAAGCCGAATGCGCTCCACTGCATCGACGGATCACGGCATCACTTGCTGCAGCACCTGGACGCTGGAAATAGCCATCCAGCAACACGTTGGTGTCCAGAAAGAGTCGCATCCGTCAATGCACGTGCTTCGCGGTCAAAGCGGCTAGACGATCATCATCGGTCATTTCATTCTCCGATTGGAGACGGCCTTGGCCGGACCACTTTTGCACAAAGGCCTCCGCGGCGTCCGCCTGAGACGTCGTCTGCTCACCCTTCACCAAAGAAACGGCCACTTCATAGGAGATGGTATCGTCCTCGACGTGAAATTTCACCCAATGGTCTCCCTCAGGCAGCCCCAGCGTTCCCAAGGGTGCGCTCTTGGCCAGTGTGTTCATCAAAGTATTATTACGCTCCGTCGATCCATCGTCAAACACGGCCTGTCGGCTTCGCCTGAAGGATGCCACCACGGGCGGCTGTAT
>CANNUR010000368.1 GCA_947523045.1 uncultured Prosthecobacter sp. | reverse complement strand
CGCAGTGCAGTTCCTCAAACCATTCGAGCACGCCATTCGCCTGCGCCTGAGCGCGCACATGGGCATCGGGCGCGCTGCTGCAGACAAACAGCCGCCGGCCGGAGGCGCCGGCCTGGCGCAGGAAGGCTTCGGCATGGGGCAGCAGGGGCACGGGGTGATCGACCGGAAACAGCGCCAGGTAGGCGGCCTGCAGATCGGCCAGCGCCACATCGGGCAGCATGTCGCGATAGAAATCGGTGTAGGGCAGGCGGAAAACGGCGCGAAACGCCTCCCGTGACAGGGCCGCACGGCCAAAGTGCTCGAGCACGCGGTTCGTGCCTGCCACCACCGCCCCAAGATCGTCGGCCAGGGTGCCGGACCAGTCGAGGATGAGGTTGCGGATCATGCTGCGTTAAAGCCCGGTTTGACGGCTTTGGCAACGCGGAGATGCGCGCCCGTTGCGGCCCTCACTTCGGCGCCGCCTCAAATCGCCGGCGCAACTCGGTGAAGTAACGGCGCACCTGCTCGCGCCGAGCCGGCGGCAGTGACGCCTCGTCGAGCGCCGCCTCCTCGGCGGCAAGGAACTCGGCGGCGGTCGGCGTCGCCGCACGCCCAGCCTGCTCCTGACGGATGCCACCGGCCACCGCCCGCACACTCGACGGCCCCTCGCCGCCGGCCGCGGCGTTGACGACGGCCGCGTTGGAGCCGGCCGTCGGCGCGGTCGGTTCGGCCTTGGGGGCCGCCGTGCCAGCGCCGGGATCACGACCGCCAGGCAGAGCCATCGACAGACGGGCCCCGCCGGACGGCGTGCCGGGCAGGTCAGCGATCAGGACTTGGTCCGGCGGCTTGTCGCCGGGCGACTGGCCTGGCACGGGGGCCAGCAGCATCGGCGCCTCCGGGTTTGGCGAACCTGCGGCGCCCGGTGTGCCCGGTTGAGCCAGCTGCATCGCCTGTCCCTGACCGGGCGGTTGCAGGGGCTGCGGCGCGGCAGCGCCGCCCTGCCCTGGCGACGGCTGGGCACCCTCGCCGGCGGCACCGGACGGGGTCTGACCCACCTGTGGGCTTGTCCCCTGCCCGCCCGACGGTCCCTGGGCACCTGCCTGTCCCTGGCTGCCGGCCTCGGCGAGCGGCTGGGTGGCACCGCCTTCGCCGGCGATGCGGCTGCCAGCTTCGCGCAGTTGCTGGGCAAGTTTTTCGAGTTCCTCCCGGCTGCGCTCGCGCTGCGACAGGTCGCGCAGCTTGCCGGCGAGCTCCTTGAACTCCTGGGCCGCCTCGGCCGGGCGACTTTGCTTGAGCGCGTCTCCCGCTCCCAGCACATGCTCACCGACCGGCCGCTCGCGGTCTTCCGCCTCGGCGCGCTGGGTCACCTCCTGCAGAGCCTGCTGCAAGCGCTCGCCCACCTCGCCCTTGGCTCCGGCGACCTGGCCTGCCAAATCTTCGGCCGCCTTGGCCGCCGCCTCGGCCGCCTGCGCGGCGACGGCATCGCCCAAGTCCGCCGTGTCGGCCTGGCGACGCAGGGCCTCGACCAAGGCCTCCGAGGCCCAGCGGTCGGCCCCGAGTCGTTCCGCCAGTTTTTCCGCCTCGCGCGCGCGCTTCTCGAGCTCCGCGAGCACATCGCGGGCGCTGCGCCCGGCCGGAGCCTGGAGCTGTTCGGCGGTCGCCTCCAACTGACGCTGCAGGGCCTCCAACTCCCGCTTCTCGGCCTCGCTCAAGCCCTCGAAGGTCTTTTTCTCCCAATTCGTGCGCGCCAGCTGCTCGGCCTCACGTCGGGCCGCCTCGCGCCCCGCCTCGCTGAGGGCCGGCTCATCCACCGCCCCTGAGCGACCGAGCTCGGGCAGCAAGGAGGCAACCAACGCCAGCAGCAGTGGCAGCAGCAGACGACGCCGCCAGGGCAGCGGCAGCTGGCGGCGCAGTTGCGGCAGGGCGACCGACAAACCGGCCTGGCAGGCCTCGACGTGGGCCCGGGCGGCCGGCGACAGCTCACCGCCGCGAACGGCAAACCACCAGGCGTTGGCGTAGGCCTCACGCCGGCCGGCGGCCTCATCCCAAAGCGCCAAGGCCGCGTGCGCCCCCGGCCGGCGGCACCAGGCCCAGGCGAGGGTGCCGAGCAGCCAAAGCACCGGCAGCAGCGCCGCCGCCAGCCTCACCGCCTCGCCGCCGCGCCACAGCCGCCAGGCCATCAGCAGGAGCAGCAGGCCGATCAGCGCTCCCGTGGTCGAGGCCAGCGCCACCAGCCAGCGCCGCTGCACGACGCGCGTCACGGCCCAGCGGGCGGCGCGGTCAAAGCTGGCATCGGCGGGCGTGGACATGGCTTCGGA
>CANNUR010000367.1 GCA_947523045.1 uncultured Prosthecobacter sp. | reverse complement strand
ACACCGGCACGCTCGAACAGGCGCGACCCCTGTTGGAGGCGGGGCACTTGATCTCGTTCACGGGCATCGTCACCTTCAAGAACCCGGGGCCGGCGGCGGAGACCGCGCGCACGGTGCCGGACGGCGCCTACCTGCTGGAAACCGACGCGCCCTACCTCGCACCCGTGCCGCATCGCGGCCGTCGCTGTGAGCCGGCCTTTGTCGCCGACACCGCCCGCGCGGTGGCCGCCCTGCGCGGTCAGAGCTTCGAAACCGTGGCGCGCACGACCTCGGCGACCGCCCTGCAGTTTTTCCGCGGCTTCAGCGGGGAAGCCGAACCTTGAATGCCTTTTCCATGGCGTCCCGGCAGGCGCTGTGCTTAAACCAGGCCACGGTCCATCATGAATGCCTCCCGCCTAGCCGCCCTTTCGCCCCTCATCGCCCTCTGGCTCGTCAGCTGTGCCGGAACGGGCTATCAGGAAATCCGTCGGCCTGCGCCCGGTGGCGGTACTTACGTTGAGCGTGTGCGTGTGGATCGCCGTGCGAAATCTGTGCGCCCGGCACCCAAGCCGGCACCGGTGGCCGAGCCCCAGCCCGGGGGCAAACCCGAGGCCGAGCCGGAAGCCAAACCCGAGGCCAAGCCGCGGTCCTGGTGGCGGCAGCGCAAGCCCAAACCTGCGGCGACACCCCCGAGTGAGGCGGCCAAGCCGCTGACTGCCGAGGCCAGGCCGGCAGGTCCGCAGGTGGTCAAACCCGGCTGGTGGAGCCGGCTGCGCCATTCCTCCGCCGATCGCAAGACCGAGCCTGTGCCGGAGCTCGCGGTGGTGCGACGCAAGGCCGGTGCTCCCTGGTGGCAGTTCGGTCGCCGGCCCGCGGAACCCGAACCCGAGGTCTCGTACTGGCGCGGCGAGGGCGTGAGCGGTCGCCCGCGCATCGAGATCTCGCTCGGTGAGCAGAAATTGCGTTATTACCGAGGCGATCAACTCGTCGGCGAGTCGCCCGTGTCCACCGGCCGTGAGGGATTTCAGACGGTGGTGGGTCGCTTTGCCATCTGCGAAAAGGATCTCGATCACGAATCGTCGATGTTTGGCGATTATGTCGATGCCGAGGGCAAGGTGGTGCAGGGCGATGTCGACGCGCGCAAGGACCCTCGGCCGGCGGGCACACGGTTTGACGGCGCCGACATGCGCTGGTTCATGCGCATCACCGGGGCCACGGGCATGCACGCTGGTTATCTGCCGGGTTTTCCGGCTTCGCATGGCTGCATTCGCTTGCCGGCTGAGATGGCGGAAATCTTTTTCCGTGAGACGCCGATGGGGACGCCGGTGCAGATTCTGCCCTGATGGGGCTGTGGGGCTTGCTCCACAGGGTGGATTTTGTTAAAAATAAAAATATTCCTTCAGCCTGCCTGGCTGGGGAAGGCAACCCTCAACCTGTCTGACCATGCTGAGACCGACCGAAATCGCCGAGTATGGGGAGCGTCACGCGGAGAAATGGCTGACCGCTCAAGGGTACCACTGCCACCACCAGCAGCGGCAAGGCATCAAGGATTTTGAGGCGCGTGGGGGCGAGAACAACCTGCTTGTCCACGTCAACACGGCCATTGCCCCGCAACATCCGGAGGAAATCTCCCAGCATGACCACGACAGCATTTGTTCGCGGGCCATGATGCTCGGCTTTGACCCCTGGCTGGCACAGGTGCAGATCGACAGCTACGGCGATTTGGCGGGCGACATCGTTTGGACCAAGTTGAAGTAGGCATTCCACTTGCCGGAGCGCCCGAGCCGCCCATGCTGGGGTTTCCATGCGCGTCCTGCTCACCACCACCAGCTACCAAGACACCCCCGGCGACCACCACGCTTTGCTTGAGGCGCAGGGTTACGAGATTCACCGTGAGCGCGGCCCGCTGCCCGAGGCGCGCATGCTTGAACTGGCCGGCGATTTTGACGCCTTCCTGTGCGGCGACGACGAGATTACCCGCGCCGTGCTCGACAAGGCCCAGCCGCGCCTGCGCGTCATCAGCAAGTACGGCATCGGCCTCGACAAGATCGACGTCGAGGAGTGCACGCGCCGCAAGTTACCCGTGCTGTTCACCCCGGGTGTCAATCACACCACGGTCGCCGAGCACACCTTCTGCCTGCTGCTGGCACTGGTGCGCAACCTGGTCGACAGCGCCAACGCCGTGCGCAACGGCCAGTGGCAGCGCGTCACCGGCCACGAAATCTGGAACAAGAAGATGGGCATCGTCGGGCTCGGCCGCATTGGCCAGGAGGTCGCCAAGCGCGCGCTCGCCTTCGGCATGGAAGTCCACGCCATGGATCTGTACTGGCCT
>CANNUR010000366.1 GCA_947523045.1 uncultured Prosthecobacter sp. | reverse complement strand
ACGTACCCTTCCCGCGACAGGATCGCGGGTCCATTCATCGCTACAGGCACGGTCAAAACGGGGTGCATGGGGCTAATGCGCTTGGCGGAAGGGTCGTCGGAGCACAGGCGCCCCTCATGACTGCAGGATCAGCCTAAAGGAACCCTTGGAAGCGGTCAACCCTGGATTGCGCTGCCGGCCGCGCTCAAGCATGCCGCTCAATGATGCGCAGGAAGTCGGCCAGGTATTCACGCGCCTTTTTTTCGCCAATGCCGCGGATTTTCAGCGCCTGCTCGACGCTGCGAGGACGCAGGCGGGTGAGGAATTCCAGGGTCTGATTGCTGAAGATGACGTAGGCCGGCACGCCCTCGGCCTGGGCGACCGCGTTGCGGTGGCGCTTCAATTTTTCGAACAGGGCCTCGTCAAAGCCCAGTTCCTGCAGGGCCGGGCTGCCGCCACGGGCGTCAGTCTTGAGGGCGACGGGTGCCGTCGACAAGTCCGGCCAGCGCAGGCTGAGGCTGCCGCCCTTGCGCATCACCTCGGCACCCTGGTCGGTCAGGGTGACCACCGGGTATTCGCCGCTGCTGGTGACGATGAGACCAGCCTTTTCCATCTCCGCGAACAGCGGGTGCAGGCGCTGGCTGCCGAGGTCGCGCAGCAGGCCGTAGGTGGTCAACTGGTCGAGGCCGGCGTCGACGATTTCCTTCGACTTGCTGCCGACGAGCATCTGGATGATGCGGCCCTTGCCGTAGCGGCCCTCCCAGCCGTCGGCGCCGCGGCGCGACATGCGGGCGATGCCGCTGAGCGCCTGGCGCAGGGCGGTCATTTCCTCGGCGGTGCCGGGACGGGCGGTCTGTACCCCGCTGCGCCGGCAGACGTCGCAGGTGCCGCAGGGTGCGCTTTCGCTCTCGCCAAAGTAGGCGAGGATCTGCTCCTGGCGGCAGGCGCGGTCGTCGTAGCAGAGCGAGGTCATCGCCTTCAGTTTGGCGCGGTCGCGTCGCTCCTTTTCGGCGAGTGCGGCGGTGTCGATCTCCAGGTCGCGCGCCAGCACCTCGGGCCGCAGTAGGCGGGTGCCGCGCACGCGTTTGCCGGGGATGTCGTAGCGCTCGATGTAGCCGGCGCGCACCAGATGGCTGAGGGCGGTGCCGGCGGCCATGCCATTCTTCAAACCGGCGCGGTCGGCGAGATCATCAATGCTGGCCGCCACCTGGTGATCGGCATCGGCGAGGCTGAGCAGGGCCTGATAGACCGACTGAATGACGTCATACCCCGGGTTGTTGCCGTCGATGAAGAATTCTTGGGTGCGGGTGTCGGCATGGTTGAACAGCAGTTCACACCAGGACGGCTCGCCGTCGCGGCCGGCGCGGCCGGCTTCCTGGTAGTAGGCCTCGACGCTGCCGGGCACATCGAAGTGCACGACAAAGCGCACGTCGGGGCGATCAATGCCCATGCCGAAGGCGTTGGTGGCGACGGCAATGCCGCTCTTTTTCGAGATGAAGCGGTCCTGGCGCTCCTCGCGCTCCTTGTCGTCCAGGCCGCCGTGGTATTCGATCACCGGCAGCTTCCAGGAGCGCAGTTCCTCGCCCACCTCCTCGACGCGCTTGCGGGTGGCGCAGTAGACGATGCCGGTCTTGTGCTCGGCGATGACGCGGCGCAGGCGTTGGAACTTGTCGTCCTGCCCCTTCACCGGGGTGATGTTCAGGCTCAGGTTCGGCCTCTGGAAGCCGCGCACGGTAACAAAGGGATCGCGCAGGCGCAGCACGCGCTGGATGTCGTCGCGCACCTCCGGCGTGGCCGTGGCGGTGAGGGCCACCACCTGCGGATGGTCGATCGCCGCCAGCGCCTCGCCGAGGCGAAAGTAGTCGGGCCGGAAATCGTGGCCCCACTGGGAGAGGCAGTGCGCCTCGTCGACGGCGAACAGGGCGATCTCAACCTGGCGCAGGGCCTGGGTGAAGGAGCGGCTGCGGAAGCGTTCGGGAGCAACGTAGACGAGCTTGTAAGCGCCGGCGCGCAGGGCCTGGATGCGTTCGGCCTGCTCGGCGGGCGACAGGCTGCTGTTGATCAGGGTTGCCGGGATGCCGCGCCGCTCCAGGGCGTCGACCTGATCCTTCATCAGGGCGATGAGCGGGCTGACCACCACCGTGATGCCGTCCATGACCATGGCCGGCAGCTGATAGCAGAGCGACTTGCCGCCGCCGGTGGGCATGATGACCAGGGTGTCGCGTCCGCCAAGCACCGCGGCCAGGACCTGCTCCTGCCCGTCGAGGAATTCGCGAAAGCCAAAGTGGCGCTGCAAAGCCTCGCGGGCGTCGTGAACGGTGGGGGCGGAGGCGGACCAGACGAAAAAA
>CANNUR010000365.1 GCA_947523045.1 uncultured Prosthecobacter sp. | reverse complement strand
TCGCCCACCAGAGCGCCGTGCTCCAGCACCGCGGCATGACCCTCGCCTTCGACAAGGAGGGTTTCGGCCTGATCGGCGCCACCGACGGTGCCGGCGCGCGGCGCAGCCTGCCCGGCGGCATGAAGCTCTTCATCCTGCGCTATGGCGCCAAGAACTGGGAGAAGGCGGAGGGCCACCGCTGGCCATTCGGTGAGCAGGGCATCTGCGAGCCGGTGAAGCTGCGCCTGGAAACGGAAACCGCCTTCCGTGAACTGGCCTTCCATCCGCTGACCGGAACCCTCGTCGAATGAACCCCACGCGCGCCCCCGCCCCCGCCCCCGAGTCCGGCAGCCCGCGCCGCGCGCTGCCGCGTCCGCGCGGCATGACCCTGCTCGAGGTTGTGCTAGCGCTCGCGGTGTTCAGCATCGCCGCGCTCGCCCTCGTCGGCACGATCCAGCAGATCGCCAACGCCGGCATCGAGTCGCAGAAGCTGCTCGAGATCGAGCAGGGCCTGGAATCGCTGCTCGATGAGTACGGCAAGATGCCCCAGCTCCGCGAGATGGAACAGGATCTCAAACCCGGCGCGGACGGAGTCGCCTACCGGGTCGCCATCGAACTGGTGCGCGACCTGCGCAATCAGGACGGTCGTTTCCTGCAGAACACCTACCGAATCCTCGTCACCGCCCGCTGGGACGAGGGTGGCGCGCCGTTGGAGGTCAGCGCCGAAACCCTGCGCTATGCCGGCGCCTACCTGCCGGTCAACTGAGCCGCCCTTATGATTCCCCGCGCCCGCTCCCCCGCCCAACGGATCGCCCGTCCGGTGCGCCGGCGCGCGCGCGGCTTCACCCTGTTGGAGATGCTGGTGGCCCTGTCGGCCTTCGTGCTGCTCATGGGCGGCATCTTCACCATTGCCAACAGCACCATGGAACTGGGCAACGACCTCGCCGTGGCCCAGGACCGCTCGCGCATCCGCCTCAACTTCATTGAGTTTTTGCGCCGCTCCTTCCGCAGCCTGCCGGGCGAAGCCGAGCTGCGGCTGGCCGTGCAGGCGCGCGGCGGCACCTACCTGCCCAACCTCAACATCGTCAACGGCGGTTCCTCCTTCACCCCCGGCGCCGCGCTGCCGCCCGACACCAGCGTCGATCTCTTCGCCGAGGAACGGCCGGGCGGCTACCTGCGGGTCGGCATCCGCCTGCTCGACAGCAACCAAACCCAGTCGCTGCGCAGCGGCCAGCCGGTGCGCTACGCCCGCAACCAGGAGGCGCTGCCGCTGCTCGACAACGTCAGCCGCTTCGAGTGGCGCTTTTACGACGGCACCAGCAACCGCTGGGAAAACACCTGGAAGGAATCGCGCCGCCCCCTCTTCGCCGAGATGACCCTGCGCCTCGACGACGGCTTCGAAACCCGCGCGGTCTTCTGGATTCCGCCCATCGTCCGCCAGACCGCCGTCCAGCCGGGCGCCCCGGGTGTGCCGGGCACGCCGCAAGTTCCCGGCGATCCCAACGCTCCGGAACCGCCGACGCCCACCCCGCCATGAACCCGCCTCTGCCGCTCCGCCGCCCGCGCGGCGCCGCCCTGCTGGCGGTGCTCTGGGTGATCAGCCTACTCATCGGCCTGGTCGCCGCCGTGTCCCTGCTGCTCATGCAGGACGTCGACCTCGCCGCCACCAAGCGCCAGGTCTTCCGCGCCCGCGTGCTCGCCGAGTCAGCGCTGGCCATCGCCATGAACCCGGACATCAAGGCCGACGACCCGCTGCTGCGCCGGCAGATCGCCGAGGACGAGGCCTGGCTGGTGGAAATGCGCGGCGAGGACGGCCTGCTCAACCCCAACCTGCTGCTCCAGCGCGAGGATCGCGCCACCCTGCAGCGGGTCTTCCGCCACTGGGGCATGAGCCTTGCCCAGGCCAACACCCTCATCGACCGCCTGCTCGACTGGGTTGATACCGACGACTTTGCGCGCGTTCAGGGCGCCGAGAGCAAGGCCTACAACCGCTCTGGATTCCCCTTCAACCGCCCCTTCCGTTCGGTCGAGGAGATGGCGCTGGTCCAGGGCATGGAGGTGGTCGAAGCCGCCTACCCGAACTGGCGCGAGTGGTTCAGCGTGCACGCCGGCGGCCTGCTCGACGTCAATGAGGCTGCGCCGGAACTGCTCGTCGCCGTCACCGGCGCCGATCCGCGCCTTGCCCAAAATCTGCGCAGCCAGCGCATCGGACGCGACGGCATTCTCAACACCCAGGACGACCTGCCCATGCCCGATCTGGCGAGCGCCCTCGCCGTGCTCGGGCTGCCCGGCCTGCCGGAAAACTGGGCCCAACTCCTCGGCACCCAGAGCGCCACCAAGCGCCTGCTCGTCCGGGTCAAGGTCGGTGACCT
>CANNUR010000364.1 GCA_947523045.1 uncultured Prosthecobacter sp. | reverse complement strand
TCGGTGCGCAGCGTTCACGTCGCCGCCACCACCTTCCACGACGGCCGGGCCGAACACAAACTGGCGCCCGACGAACTGCTGCAGATGTACGGTCGCGCCGGCCGCCGCGGCCTCGACGACAAGGGGCACGTCGTCACCACGCGCCTGAGCCCCACCCTCATGGATGCCCGTCCGGCGCGCCTGCACCGCAGCAGCCAGCTCGCCTGGCCGGTTTTCCTGCGGGTCATGAAACACGCGGCGCAGACGGAGGCCTGCCCCTTCGAGGCGGCCGCTCGCTTTGCCGACCGACTCTATGCCCGCGTGCCGCCCCTGCTCGGGCTCGAGGAGACCGAGGAAGGCGCGCTCGCCGAAGGCCTGCGCGAGGCCAAGGCGCTGTTTGGGTTGGAGGCGACCGAAAAGCAGATCTTCAATTCGCAGGGCGAGTGGGAGCGCCGCGCGCAGGTGCCCGACGAACGTCTGCCACTCGCCCAGACCTGGCTGGCCGACCCGGAACGCATCGCGCCGGCCCTGAGCGTGCCGGGCTTTGTCGCCCGCTTCGCCCACGGCCTCGGCCGGGTCGGCAAACTCGACAAGGAACGCTACGGCGTCGAGGTGCCACTCGGGGTGCCGATCGAGGGCGAAGGCCCGCGCCAGGTCCGACCGACCAAGGGACTGCGCCGCCTGCTGGCTCTGCCCCGCAGGCAGGAGGAAGTGGCACTGGAGGAAATCGAAGTGCTCCACGCCGACACCCTCGCCACGGCCATTTTGGCGTCGCATCCGGAGTTCCTGCCCGCCGCCCGGCCGCGTCTGACGGGTCTGGTCGACAAGGAAGGCCTGGTCTTTGCGGTTTTCGACCTCGCCGAACTCGACGCACCGGTCTATCGCGATTCGCACGATCGCCCGCTCTTCCAGCCGCGCGAGCGCACGGTCATGGTTCGCCGCGAAACGGCCGTCGAATCCCAGGATGCCGTTGCTGGTGAACGCCAGCCACGCCCGGGGTCGCCGATCCATGCGTGGCGGGCGCTGGGACTCATCGATGCCCGCGGCGCGCCCACCCGCCGTGGCGAGATCTTCTCCTTCTTCCAGGGCGGGGAGGGGCTGGCCGTGGTTGCCGCCCTCGAGGACGAAAGTTACCGGGTCGAGGATCTCATTCCGCACCTCGCCAACCTGCGCAGCGGCGCCAAGCTCGACCTGCCGGTCGCCTGCGGTTCGGAGCGGCTCGCCGCGGTCTGCCGCAACACCTACGGCTACGTCAACCACCACGGCTACCTGGAGCACGGCCTGCCGGTCGACTACGGCGAGGGCGCGGCGGAACTGCTCGACGCCCTGCTGCACCCGGAGCGACCCGACGCGCGTGAGCTGCGCCGCGGAGTGGCCGAGGGCGACCTCTCGCGCGCCTACGTCGAATGGCTGAGCCTGCTGCGTCACCTCGTGCACGCGCCCGACCACCCCTGGCGTCGCTGGCAGGCCCTGCAGGCCGAGGCCGGCCGGGTGCTGAAACGCCACGACAAAACCCTGCGCCATCTCTTCCACCTCGACCTGCCGCCGCTCACCCATCGCCAGCGCCATGGCAAACCCAAGCATCACCTGCTGCGCGTGTGAGGGGTTGAGACTTGCCCGCACCGTGCCATCCTGATTCGCCCCCATGATCGATCTCTCCCATCTGCGCGCCGATTTCCCCGTCCTGCACCAGCAGGTGCACGGCCGGCCGCTCGTCTACTTCGACAACGCTGCCACCAGCCAAAAACCGCGCCAGGTCATCGACGTCCTGCGCCACTACTACGAGGCCGACAACGCCAACGTCCACCGCGGCCTGCACGAGCTGAGCATGCGCGCCACCGATGCCTTCGAGGCCGCGCGCGCCCGCACCGCCCGCTTCCTCAATGCCGCCCGCCCGGAGGAGATCATCTTCACCCGTGGCACCACCGAGGCCATCAACCTGGTGGCCCAGATCTGGGCTGCGCAGTTCCTCAAGCCTGGCGACGTCATCCTGACCACCGGCATGGAGCATCACAGCAACCTGGTGCCCTGGCAGCTCGCCGCCCAGCGCAGCGGCGCGACCCTGCGCCACATCCCGGTGCTCGACGACGGCACCCTCGACCTCGAGCAGCTCGACCCCCTGCTCGACGGCCCGGTCAAACTCTTCGCCTTCGTCCACATCTCCAACTCGCTCGGCACGATCAACCCGGCCCGCGAACTCTGCGCCAAGGCCCGCGCACTCGGCATCACGACCTTTGTCGATGGCGCCCAGGCGGTCGGTCACCTGCCGGTCGATGTGCGCGATCTCGGCTGCGATTTCTACGCCTTCTCCGGCCACAAGATGTGCGGGCCCACCGGCATCGGCGCCTTGTATGGTCGCTACGAGCTCCTCGAAACCATGAACCCCTGGCAGGGCGGGGGTGAAA
>CANNUR010000363.1 GCA_947523045.1 uncultured Prosthecobacter sp. | reverse complement strand
CACGAATTCCAGCGGAATGATGGATCCTGTTAAAGGTCTTGACAGACTCGATTCAGCGCTGGAAACTGATTTTGGCGTCGCCAAAATCAGTTTCCAGCGCTGAATCGAGCTAAACTGTATCGCTAATTCAATCCCTAAACTTTCCTTCCTTTGGAACCGATCGAACTCTACACTGAAGCCTCTTCCATGGAGCCCCTGCTGCCGAGCGTGGCCCGCCATGAACTGGCCGAACTGACTTTGGAGGTGATCGGACGCTCTCAGGCCCTGGTTCAGACCCTGCCGTCACCCCTGGTGCGTCAGCGCATCGCTGTGCTGGTGCATGAGATGAACAGCTACTATTCCAACCTGATCGAGGGGCACCGCACCTTTCCGCGCGACATTGAAAAAGCGTTGCGCGACGACTTTTCCCCTCATGCAGAGCAGCGCGCCAACCAGCACCTCGCACGGGCGCACATTGCCGTTGAGCAGGCGATGCGGAAACGCTTGCTGGAGGAGCCGGATCTGCGCATTCACAGCACCGGATTCATCGCCTGGCTGCATCAGACGTTTTACCAGCAACTGCCGGAAGAATTGCAGTACGGCCAGCGCCGCAACGGCAGCCGTTATCGGATCGAGCCAGGCCAGCTGCGCAGCTTCGAAGTCGGGGTTGGCAGACATCAACCGCCTCATCATGCCGCCCTGCCCGTCTTTCTGGAGCGTTTCGAGGCCTTTTATGGCAGCGACCGCATTCTGCCGACCAATCAACTGCTCGCCCTGGCCGCCGCCCACCACCGGCTCGCCTGGATCCATCCCTTCGCCGATGGCAACGGGCGCGTGGCGCGCCTGCAGTCGCAGGCCTGGCTGATCCGCTGCCAGGCAGACGGCGCCGGACTGTGGACCCTATCGCGTGGACTGGCCCGGCAGCAGGCCGCGTATTACGAACACCTCAGCGCTGCCGACCAGGGCCGGCGCAACGACCTCGACGGTCGCGGCAACCTCAGCGACAAGGGGCTGGCCGACTTTTGCCTGTTTTTCCTGCGCTGCATGCGCGACCAGATCGACTTCATGACCTCGCTGTTCGAGCTGCCCACGCTTGCGGCACGCCTGCAAACCCACCTCCACCTCGCCCACCCCGATTGGAGCCTGCGCGAGCGTGAACACATCGGCCGGATCCTCAAGGCCGCGCTGATCGATGGTGAAATCGACCGCGCCACCGCCACCCGCGCCGCCGGCGTCAGCCCCGCCACCGGCACAAAACTCATCCGCAAAGCCCTCGATGCCGGCCTGCTCACCACCCCCTCTCCCAAGGGCACCCTCAGCCTCGTCTTTGATTCAAACGTCCTCGAATCGTACTTTCCGAAACTGTATCAGGATTTGCCGGGATGAATCCACGCGGGCAGAACCGTATCCATCAAGAAGCAGCGAACGATATTCGCTACACCCCCAAAGCTCCAAGGCGGCGAGACCCCGCTCACGGAATCTTCATCAGCTCCTTTTCCGTCCAGGAATCGGTGCGACCCGCTTCCTTTTCGCGAACCGCCTTGAGGAAATCCTCTGAGATGGGCTCCGCCCCATGTTCCCACTCACGGCGGATGTAGGTGAGGATGGCCGCCAGAGGTTCATCGCCCAAGGCACCCAGCGGGGGCATGTCGAGCTGGTAACGCCGCTTTTTGACCGTAATGTAGCCGCGCACGCCGTGCAGGACGATGCGGCTGAGCCGGTCGGGCGAGCCGGTGACCCATTCGGAATCCACCAGCGGCGGGGCGATGCCATCGAGGCCTGAACCATTGGGCTGATGACAGCCGGCGCAGATGCCAACATACAGCGCCTTGCCCATCTCATAACGACTCTGCTCCTCGGCCGTCAGCGGGCGCGGCGGCTGGTACCCTGCGGGCACAGGCTTGCCCGGCCAGGTCAGCATGTCCGCCACCTTGTCGGTACCAGGCGTGTCGAGAAACGCCGGCCTGGCGTCGAGCTTCACCTTCCGGCGTGCGAAGTCTGCCGCATTCGCGGCAAAGCCGGCGAGCAGCGTTTTGCGCGGCGTGGCACCGGCCTTTTCGGCGAGGGCCAGGAACCGTGTGACACGGACGGGATCGCGCTCGCTGGCCACACAGCCCGCCAGGCTGGGAATCAGCGTCTTGCCGCTGCCCGTGGCCAGGCAATGCTCGAGCAACTCCAGTTCGCGGCCCTTGACCCCGCTGAGGATGGCGTCGGGCAGATAGGGGTGATTGGGTACGCGACTGGCCATCGCCGCCATGGCCTGATCGGCCGCCGAGTCCTGGCACTCGCCCAGCGTCAGGGCGATTTGCGTCTGCACCTGCGAGTCCGCTTCGGTGGTGGAAAGGGCGATGAGCCTGGCCACCGCCGCGGCGCGCCCGCCCCCCGCCAGAAAACCTTCCGCGATGCGCACG
>CANNUR010000362.1 GCA_947523045.1 uncultured Prosthecobacter sp. | reverse complement strand
AATCAAACCACTCCACGCCCCCAGTCAGCACCTTTTCAGCCCAATCCCACCTCAGCCCGTGGGATGCCTGTGATCTCAGATCTCAAATTTGAGAATTGAGATCTCTCCTTGTCTGGCTTGTCCAGCTCCAGCACGCGGAACGAACGCCCGAGAAAGGCGGGATGCGTGAGGCTGTGGTACTGGCGCAGCAGGGTAGCGTCGGGGGGACTGCCCTCCAGGCTGCGCAGCCAGTCCATGGCCAGCCGGCCCAGACGTCGGCCCTGCAGTTCGTAGGAGTGCTCGACCAAGCCGCAGGTCGTGGCCTGTTCGCGCAGGCGGGTGAAATCGACGTGCGCGGTCAGGTCGCAGTCGCCAAGTTGCTCGAGGACACGGTCGTCGCACTGGTGCCCGCGATAGCGGCGCAGGGTGCCGGCGCTGCGCTCGGGGGCGACGCGTTCATCGGCATCAAGGCCATAATCGGCAATCCAGACCCGGCCGTGGAAGGGCGACTGCGCCAGTTCGGCGAGCCAGTCGAGCGCCGCCAGGCCGATTTCGACCGTGTGTCCCTCGGCCAGATCGGTGGGCAACCGGGCCGCCTCGGCAGCGAGACGGGAATCATCGATGTCAGCCTCCGTGAACCGAAAACCACCGGCCGGATCAGCCTCGACGCAAAGCTGCCGCCAGACGCCGGCCGACCCGCGCAGCAGGTGCACGGGCATGGCGTCGGGCAGTTCGTTGCAGACGAAGAGCGCTGGCACGGCCGGCAGATCGGCGAGTCGGGCCACCCAGTGCACCCGGCCGGCAAAGGCGGCGAGGCGCTCGCGCTGGACGACCTCGTAGCGCGGGTTGGGCTCGACCAGCCAGAGATGGAAATCGCCGGCGGTGAGCAGATCGGCGGCGAGCTGACCGTCGTGGGCGGCCTGTTCGATGACGACAAAATCCGCCGGCTGCCCCAAGTCGCGGCGGACCTGACGGGCGAGGTCGGCAAGCAGACGGCCGTAGAGAGGGCCGACGCTGACTGCAGTGTAAAAATCGCCCGAGCGACCAATCCGCCGCGGGCCGGGGCCGTAGTAGCCATGTTCCGGATGGTAGAGCGCCAGGGCCATGACCCGGGCAAAGTCCAGTCGCCCGCCCGGGGCGGCGGCCAGGGCGGTGTGGAGGAGGTCGGCGAGGGCGGGCATGGGAAAGCGCTGGCAGGCGGGCGGGAACGGCTTTAATCTGGCTGCCCCTGGAAGCAAGGAACACCTGACATGTTTGGCAACGATTTGGAACCCCTCAGAAACTGGCGCGGCGAACTGATCCGCCGGAAAAAACCCTTCTATCGTCGCCTCTGGTTTCAAGCGCTACTGGTGCTGGCCCTGCTCGGCGCCGCCACCGGCTTCGGGATTTCGGTCGTGGTCGTGAGGCCGCTCAAGGAGCGCGCCGACACCTACGACCTCGCCGAAGTGCGCAAGCTGGAATCGGCCAGCATCATCTATGACCGCAACGGCGAGGAGTTGTCGCGCATCTTCGTGCTCAATCGCACCCCCGTGCCGATCCAGGACGTGCCCCAGCACCTGGTCGACGCTCTCGTGGCTCAGGAGGACAGCCGCTTTTTCAGCCACAACGGCGTCGACTACATCGGCCTGGTGCGCGCCGTCATCGAGAACCTCAAGGCGGGCCGCACCACCCAGGGCGCCAGCACCATCACCCAGCAGTTGGCCCGCCAGACCTTTGGCCTGATGGAACGCAGCTACAAGCGCAAGCTCATGGAGGCGTTTGTCGCCCAGCGCATTGAGCGCCAGTTCAGCAAAACCGAGATCCTCGAGCTGTACCTCAACCGCATTTTCTTCGGCAAGAATTTCTATGGCATCCAGGCTGGGGCGCGCGGCTACTTCGGCAAGGACACCAAGGACCTCAACCTGGAGGAGGCCGCCACCCTGGCCTCGCTCATCAAGAGCCCGAACAACATCCAGCCGCTCGACCACCCCGAGCGCGCCCTCAAGGAGCGCAACTACGTCTTCGACCGCATGGCCGCCGAGGGTTTCCTCACCCGCGCCGAGGCCGAGGCGGCCAAGCTGCGGCCCGTGGTCACCGCCCCCCAGGGCAGCGATCCGCGGCTGAGCTACGCCTTCGACGAAATTCGCGCCCAGGTCGTCGCCATCGTCGGCGAGGAGCGCGCCGCCATCGGCGGGTTCCAAATCTACACCAGCATCGACCGCGACCTGCAGCGCGCCGCCGAGGCGGCGGTGAAAAAGCGCCTCGCCGAGATCGAGCAGCGCCCGGGCTACACCCACCAGACCCATGCACAGTTCAAGACCATCCTGCGCGACTGGCGCACCGCCTCCGGCAAACTGCCCGCCGGCGCCGAGCCACCGCCGCGGCCGCTGCCCGAGTACCTGCAGGCAGCCGCCCTGGTCATCGACAACCGCGATGGGGCCGTACTCGCCCTGGTCGGCGG
>CANNUR010000361.1 GCA_947523045.1 uncultured Prosthecobacter sp. | reverse complement strand
GTCAACGGCCAGCGCAGCGGCATCATCGGCCTTGGCCCGCGCGCCAAAAGCATCCAGGAGGACCAGCTTGCCTGGCGCCGCGCCGAGTCGGCCCGCCTGTCGGGAGTGCTCGACAGCCTGACCGCCGCCCGCACGGCCCTGCTCACCGAAATCAAGGGCGAGGAGGCCAGGGTCAACGCCGCCCTGGATGCCGCGGCCGCCGAGACCGCCGCCCGTCTGAAGGACGAGCGGGACCGGCTCGACGGCCTTCGCCGCCAGGTGCAGCAGCAGCAGGCCGACCAGTTTGTCGGTCAGCAAAACGCCCTGCGTGAAACCCTCAAGACACAGATCGACACCCTGCTCGGCCAGCTGCGCGGGCTGCAGGAGGAATCGGCGCGACTGAGTGCCGATGCCGAGGCTCGCATCGCCGTGTTGCGCGCCGAACCGCGTCGCGACATCCTCACGCAGACACTCGCCCTGCACGCCCTGTTTGACCGCGGGGCGGAGGGCGGGCGCTTTGCCCTGATCGCCTACCTCGTGCTCTCGGCGCTCTTCATGCTGGTCGACACCATCCCGCTGGTGGTGAAGTTCTTCTCCAAGCCCGGGCCGTACGACACCCTGCTGGACTGCGATGAAGTGAAGTTCGACCGTGAGCGGCTTGCCTTCCTGCGTGGGTTTGACCGCTACATGAAGCAGTTGGTCGACAGTCCCTTCCTGCATGTCACCCAGAATCGCCCGCTGGAGCGGGCACTGATCGAGGGTGTGGATCGCAGTCGCGCCGCCAAGGCCTTCTTGGAGCACCTGATGGATCTCGAGCAGGCCTTCCAAGAAAAGGTTCGGTTGGAGCGTGAGCGCCTCGCCCAGGGAGGCATCGCCGGCAAGGCCGAGATGCTCGAGGAGATGGCGGAGACCTTCTATGCCGACCTGCGCCAGCGCATGGAGTCCTTCTTCCGCGACGACCGCCGCACGCCGGTCGGCGTCTGAGTTTAGGGGGCGCCGTCGCTGCCGGCCAGTCCATGGATGAGCGGTTCGACCAGGCGGTAGCCGCCGGGCAGTTCGGCGCGCACCAGCAGGCCGTCGCCGGTGAACCAGGCGCGCGCTGCACCAAGACCGGGAAGGTCAAGGCTGAGCCGCAGCCCGGCGCGGCGTTTGCCGGCGAGTTCCATGTCACCCGCGACCGCCCGCAGCACCGGCGGATGTTGGGCAAGCTGCTGGGTCAGCCCGGCGGGCAGCAGGGCGCCCCCTGAGCACAGCAGGGTCTCGAGCCCGGCGGTGTCGAGGATGATCTGATCGTTCTGGCGGATGTCGACCTTGGGTAAGGTCTGTTCGCCCTGCCAGCCGAGCCGCGCGCGCAGGCCGGCTTCCGGGGCGTTGGCATCGAGATCAAAGGCCCGCCAGGTGCCGCCGGCGGCGAAGGTCAGGCTCAACCGGAAGGACAGTTCGGCGCTGCCCTGGCCGCCCGCCGGATGCAGGCTGGGTGGCGTCACCGTGCCCGTGGCCACGAGGTGGTGGCGCAGTTCACCGGCCTGTTCACGCGGCTGCACGCTGACCACGGCATGGCCGACGGACTGCTGCCCGTGGTAGATCTGCAGGGTGGTGTTGAAGGCGTCGGCCTGCGCGAGGAAGCGATCAAACACCTCGCCCGGCGGGATGGCGCGGTGGCTTTCCGAGGGTGGAAAATAGGTGTCGCGCACCAGCCAGCCGGTCAGCACGGCCCAGAACCCCCAGAGCAAGGCGGCAGTCAGGCGCGGCAGCATGGCGGTCAGGCGAGGATGCCCTTGACGAGGTGGCCGGCGACGCCGGTCAGGCGCACATCGAGACCCTGGTATTTGAGGGTGAGCCGCTTGTGATCGATGCCCAGCAGGTGCAGCATCGTCGTGTGCAGGTCGTGCACATGGACCACATCCTCGACGGCTCGGTAGCCGAGTTCATCGGTGGCGCCGTGCGAGTGGCCGGCCTTGATGCCGCCGCCGGCCAAGAAGACGTTGAAGGCGAGAATGTGGTGATCGCGACCGGTGCCCTGACCCATGGGTGTACGACCGAACTCGCCGCCCCAAAGCACGAGGGTGTCGTCGAGCAGGCCGCGCTGCTTCAGGTCGCGAATCAGCCCTGCGGTGGCGCGGTCGACATCCTGCGCCGAGGCCTTCATGCCGTCGACGATGCCGCCGTGGTGATCCCAGGCGCGGTGGTAGAGCTGGATCATGCGTACGCCGCGCTCGGCGAGTCGGCGCGCGAGCAGGCAGTTGGAGGCAAAGCTGCCATCGCCAGGCTGCTTGACCCCATAGAGATCGAGGATGTGCTGGGGCTCGCCGCTCATGTCGGTCAGTTCCGGCACGCTGGCCTGCATTTTGAAGGCCATCTCGTACTGGGCAATCCGCGTCTGGATTTCGGGATCGAGTTTTTCAGGTGCCAGCAGGCCGTTCAGGCGCCGAACCTCCTCGAC
>CANNUR010000360.1 GCA_947523045.1 uncultured Prosthecobacter sp. | reverse complement strand
GGGCGGAGAGGCCGGACTCCCATAGGGCCAGCGACAACAGAAGGGCGGGCAGACGGTTCATGGCGCGGAAAAGCATGCCTGCGGGCGGGCGAAGTTCCAAGCAGAAAGGGCGTGGCTCAGCCGAAAAGATCGAACTGGCCGGCGTCGCCCCCGCGGCGCTGGTCGAGCCCCTTGATCTCGTTGATGAACTCGCCGACGTCCTCGAACTGGCGGTACACCGAGGCGTAGCGAACGTAGGCGACGTGATCGATCTGCTCGAGGCGCTGCATGACCTTGGCGCCGATGACGGTCGAGGGAATCTCGCGGTACCCCTCCTCCTCAAGCTCGCCGGCGATGTCATCGGCGATCTGCTCGAGTTGCTCCATGTTGACCGGGCGTTTTTCGCAGGCTTTGACCAGTCCCGACATGAGCTTGTCGCGGTTGAAGGGCTGGCGGGCGCCGTTGCGCTTGACGACGCGCAACTCCTCGCGCTCAACGATCTCGTACGTGGTGAAGCGGAAACCGCACTTCATGCACTCGCGACGGCGACGGATGGCATGACCCTCGCGCGCCTCGCGTGAGTCAATGACCTTGTCCTGGGAGCTTCCGCATTTGGGGCAGCGCATGGTGGGGGTGGCTCAAGATGTCATCGGCCGCCGTGAAGGCAAGCGCGGCTTGCGCACCCTTCAGCGCCGGCAGGCCGAGCAGATTTCGTCGCCCTCATCCGTGACACGGAAGTGCAGGCTGGGATCATCGACCTCGGTCTTGCCGCAGCGCTGGCACTGGTGAAAGAACTCGGCAGCGCTGCCTGCAGCCCGATCAAAACGGGCGCGGCGATCGGCAACGCGAGCCGCATGCAGCCGACCGCGGAGGAACCCGGGTGCAAAAACCAGGGCGTAATTGAGCAGGGCAAAGACGATCGGAATGAGAGCCACTGGCGAGGACAGGACCATCAGGCCCAGCATGCCGGCGGAGAAGATCGCCAACCACTTGATCTTCACCGGCAGAACGAAGAACAGCAGGATCTCCTCGTTGGGATAGATCGTGGCGAAGGCGAACAGCAGGCTCATCTGCAGCCAGTAGCCGTCGGCGGTGTAGCCAAACAGCAGGGTACCCAGCGCAATGGCCAGCATGCCGCCGAACACGTAGAGATTGACCCGGAAGGCGCCCCAGGCCTCGTCAAGGCCGCGCCCGAGCCACATCAGGAAGAGGGCGGTGATGACGGCGAAGAAAAGGTTGCTGGCGGGAATGACCGCAAAGGTGAGCAGGCGCCAGATCTGCCCCTCCAGGACCCGAGCGGGATTGAGGGTGAGAAAGTCCTCATAGGGTTGACGGGTGTCGGGTGGCAGGAGGGCGAAGACGACCAGCGCCACGAGTTGCAGCGTGGCAATGAGCTGGACGCAGCCCGGCACGGCGAAGCGGCCGAAGCGGGTTTCAAGCTTTTCGAGCAAGGCTTTCAAGGGGGCTATTCCTGCGGGCCAGTTACGGCACCACTTCACCGGAACCGGTGTAGATCCACTTCTCGACGCGACCGTTCTTGATCGTCGCCTGGGCCTCAGTCTCGAACTTGCCGAACATGGTCTGGGTCTCGTACTTGACGATGACCGTCCAGGCGCCGTCCACCATCTGCGGCTCCCCCCATTCCTTGATGTTGTCGGTCTTGATCTCGGTGACCTGGCCCGACTTCATGCTGGCGACCAGCAGCGGGTAGGTGCCATCGGCATCACGCGCGGGTTTGTCATTGCTGGCGGTGGCACCGGTGGTGGGCGCCGGGGCGTTTTTGGCGCGCTCAGCGGCGGCGAGCTTGAATTCGTGGGCGCGGCGCAGGGTCTCGGTGCGCGCCACCTTCCAGCGCTCATAAACCTCGGTCAGCACCTCCTTGAGGTCGGTGTCGTCAATGCCGACCTTGCCACGCATCGGCGAAGTGTCGGTCGGCGAAACCAGCAGGTCGGTGCCTTCCTGACCGACCGCGTAGATCGAGCCGCCGGCCTTGACCTGGGTGGCGGCGGTCGAATTGCCGATCTTCATCTGCAGCTGCAAATCACGCTTGAGCTTGACCTGGCGCGGGAAGGCGCTCGGCGGGATGGCGGTCCAGTTTTTCACCGCCTCCTCGATGGGCGGGAAAACCGGGGCAACGAATTCACCCTCCTTCGGCTTGACCGGCTCGGGCTTGGGCGGCTCGGGAATGGCGGGCATGCTCGGGGCCGGCTTCGGCTCGGGCTTCATCTCCGGCTCCGGCGCGGGCTTGGGGGCCGCAACCTTGACCTCGGGTTTCGGCGGCGCGGGCGCGACCACGGCCACCTCGACCGGCTTGGGCTGATGCTTCTCGAATTTCAGCGCCTCGCTGACAATGGGATAGACGTGCTGGTAGGCCACGTAGCCGACGGCGGCGGCAAGGATGAGGACGAGGATGCCTTTCATGAGGGTGAGAACCTAGTCCCGGGTTCA
>CANNUR010000359.1 GCA_947523045.1 uncultured Prosthecobacter sp. | reverse complement strand
GTCTACGAAAGCCATCAGGGCTGGAAGCAGGACCTCAGCGGCATCAAAAACTTCGCCGACCTGCCACCGCTCGCCAAGGCCTACCTGAAGCGCGTTGAGGAACTCACCGGCGCCCGCATCAGCCTGCTCGGCGTCGGCCCGTCGCGCGACCAGACCCTGGTGGCCTGAGCCTGCCTCAGCCCACCCTTTCCAGGAACAGTTCCTCCAGGCTGCCACCGGCGGCACTGCCCGCGCGCAGTTGCGCCAGCGTGCCGTCAAACACGAGCCGACCGCGACGCAGGATGCCGATGCGGTCGGCCACCTCCTCGGCGACATGCAGCAGGTGGGTACTCATCAGCACCGTCGTGCCGGCACGGCTGAGGTTGCGCAACTCCTCTTTGACAACCCGGGCATGGATGGGATCGAGACCGACCATCGGTTCGTCGATGACGAACACCTTCGGCTCGTGCAGCAGGGCGCTGGCGATGGCCAGTCGCTGGCGGGTGCCATGGCTGAGGTTTTCGATGCGCTGGCCGCCGTGCTCGTGCAGGGTGAAGCGGTCGAACAATTGCTCGGTGCGGGCCGCCGCCCGGACCGGGTCCATCTCGAAGAGCTCGGCGATGAACTGCATGAACTCCGGCGCACTCAGCTTCTCGTAGAAGGCAGCCACGTCGGGCACGTAACCGAGCAGGGCCTTGGCCCGCTGCGGTTCCTCCTGGATGTCGATGCCACAAATGCGCACACGCCCGGTCATGGGTTTCATCAGGCCGGTGAGCAACCGGATCGCCGTCGTCTTGCCGGCGCCGTTTGGACCGAGAAAGGCAAACAACTCACCCGGCCGCACCTCAAGGCTGAGATCGTCGAGCGCCCGCAGGTCGCCGTACTGCATGGTCAGGTGGTCGAGCTGAATCATCGCGGGCTGCCAGAGTTACGCCGGCCGGACGACGGAGGAAAGCCTGGATTGCGGCAAAGGCTCAAAGCTTCGGGAAGGCGCTGCTGAGATCGAGCGAATCGCCGAGTTCCTGCTGTCGCTCGCGCAGCTTGGCCAAAAGCGCGCGCCGGCGCCCGGCCTGCGCGGGATCGGAGGCGAGGTCGCGCTGTTCGAGTGGATCCTCGGTCAGATGGTAAAGACGCAGCACGCCGGCCTTGGGATAGGCGATGAGCTTCCAGCCCTCGTGCAGGATCGCCCGCTGCAGGTCGAGATAGGCGGCGTAGATCGACGCATAGGACGAAGCCTTCGTCTCGCCGCGCGCCAGGGGCAGCAGGCTGTGGAAGAAGACGTGGGACGGCTTCGGTGCGCCAGCCAGTTCGAGTGCGGTCGGCATCACGTCCTGCAAGTGCACCGGTGCGCTGACGCGGGCGTTGGCGGGAATGCCCGGTCCGCGCACCAGCAGCGGCACGCGCAGACTGTGCTCGTACAGGTTCTGCTTGCCAAACAAACCGTGCTGGCCGAGCGCGAGCCCGTGGTCGGCAGTGAAGAAGACGTAGGTGTTCTCCGCCCGGCCCAAGCGCTCGAGGGCATCCAGGATGCGGCCGACCTGGGCGTCCATGTGGGTGATGAGGGCGTGATACTCCTGCCGGTGCACCTTCACCGCGTGCCCGGTGCGCGGAAACGGGCCCAGCTTCTCGTCACGCAACCCAGGGCCGCAGCCGATGGCGTCCTTGTGCGGGTATTCGGGCAGAAAGTTGTCCGGCACGGCCACCCGCTCCAGCGGGTAGCGGTCGACGTATTCCTTGGGCGACTGCCGCGGGTCGTGCGGGGCATTGAAGGCGGCGGTCAGGAAAAACGGCCGCGGATCGGCAGCGGCCTTTTCCAGGAAGGCAACGGCATCATCGCCAACCACCTCGCTCCAGTGCTTGCCACCCTCCCAAAAGCCGCCGAACTTCGGGTCTGACGGGCTCCAGGGATCCGGTTGACCGGCGAGCGGCCTGTTGTAGCCCTGCTTGACGTCCTTGGGCATGCCGGCCCGGATGTGGGCCACAAACTCAAAGGCCTTGGCCGGGTCAGCCTTCACGTGCCACTTGCCGGTATAATACGTGGCATAGCCCTGAGCCGCCATCAGCTGCGGCCAAAGCCGGCCGGACTCGCGTTCGCGCTCGGCCGTGTCGTAAACCCCGCGGGCGTCCCACAGGCTTCGCCCCGTGGCCAGCATGATGCGGCTGGCCACGCAGACCGCTGGGCTGAAGGATCCCATGTTGTAGGCATGAGTGAAGGTGGTGCCACGGGAGACCAGGCGATCGAGGTTGGGCGTGTCGATGTCGAGATGCCCGAGCGCACGCACCGTGTTGTAGCACTGGTCGTCGGCGAACAGGAAGAGCACATTCGGTTTGCCGGCCAGGACCGGCAGCGCGGTCCACACAAGCAGGAAAAGCAGTCGGAACATGGCGAGTCAGAGATGCGTGATGACAACCGGGGTCAGCGGACAGGCGGCTCGGCCCAGGCGGGGGT
>CANNUR010000358.1 GCA_947523045.1 uncultured Prosthecobacter sp. | reverse complement strand
GTACAACCGCGTCACCGCCACCCGCCGGCCGGTCGGCACCGCCTTCATCCCCTTCGTTTACGCCTCCGCCTTCACCCGCCCGGATTTCTTCCCGATGTCGCCGCTCGCCGACGAACCCCTCGGCAATGACCGCGTCATGATTGGCGGCTTCACCGGCATCCTCGGCGAGTACGGCATGGAAGTGCCCGACCCCAAATGGTCGCGCAGCACCATCAGCGCCCGTGAAGCCGTGGTCGCCTCGCACAACTCCGCCACCGTCCGCCTCGGCGAACGGGTCGCCCTGGAAAAGGGCCTGATCACCCCGGAGTTCCGCGACTTCGTCAAACGCGCCGGCGTTGGCTCGCCCCTGCGCGACGGCCCGGCCACCTTCCTTGGCGCCAGCGAGGCGCGGCTCGACGAGATGGTGCTGGCCTACTCCTGCTTCCCGACCCTCGGTCGTCGCCCTTCCCGCACCCACATCATTCAACGCATCACCGACGCCGAGGACCAGACCGTGTACCAGGTACCGGAGGCGCACCTGCAGACCGAACGCGCCATGGACGAGATCGCCGCCTGGCAAACCCACACCTGCCTGGATGAAGCCCTGCACCGCGGCACCGGCGCGCTGGCGCAGAGCGAGTACGGGCTGGGCGACTTCCCCGCCGCGGGCAAGACCGGCACCCATCACGAGTACAAGGACCTCTGGTTCCTCGGCTACACCAGCTCCATCACCTGCGGGGTCTGGGCCGGCTTCGACAAGCAAAAGACCATTTATGACATGGCCTTTTCCAACCAAATTGCCCTGCCGATCTGGACGGACATTGTGAATGCCGCCTCAAAGAGCCGCACGCCGCAGGAATTTGCACCACCGGAATCGGCCGAGCGACTGGAGATCTGCCGGAAGAGCGGCCTGCGTGCCACCGACTTCTGCTATGAGAAGGTGCGCGGCCAGGATGGCATCGAGCGTTCCGTGCGCAGCACCTATGCCGAGTTCGTGCGCCCTGGCACCGTCTTCAACGCCACCTGTACCCTGCATACCGGCGAAGGCCTGCCGGCGGATCTTGCCGCCTTTCACCAGGCCCTGACCCTGGGCAGCAACGCCCTGCAACTTGCCGACACCGGCAAGTATGCCCACGTCGAGCCGGTGCATGTGCGCGATCCGATCATCGTCGGAGCCGATCCCTACAACGCCTTTCAACCCATCCTGCGCGCGCGCCCGGTCAACGACGACGGCAGTCCGATCCTGCGCGCGCTGCCGGTCGAGGGCGAGGAAACGGTCGACCCGGCCGACCAGCCGGCCGTGCAGTTGAAACCGCCGCCGCCCTTGAAAATCGAGCTCTGAGCCGGCCTCAGGCAGCCGGCTTGCGCTGGGCCTTGGGTGCCTCGGTGAAGGAGGCCAGCGCCAGCAGGACGGCGGCACTGACCACGCAGGAGTCGGCGACGTTGAACGAGGGCCAGGGATTGAAGGGCGGGAAACCGAAGTCGAAGAGCAGGAAGTCGACGACATAGCCGTGCAACAGTCGGTCGGTGAGGTTGCCGAGCACGCCGGCGACGAGCAGGGCGACCGCGAGCCGGCTCATCCAGCCGGGAAAGGCCCCCTTGCGATGCAGCCAGGCGAGCAGGCCGAGGGCGCCGAGAGAGATCACCCCGAAGGCGTAGTTGGCATAGGCCGTGCCATTGAACATGCCAAAGGCGACGCCGGTGTTGGCGGTGTGATGCAGCCAAAACACGCCCGGGATGACCTCGCGCATGTCCTCGTGCAGCTTGAACGTGCGGACGATCCAGAGCTTGGTCGCCTGATCGAGGACGTACAGGGGTAGGCTGAGCAGGAGCAGAAGGCGGATCATGGAAGCTCACCCGTTACCCGGAAAGCGGCCGCCGGCAAGGCGGATGGCGACGCGTTGCGCAACCTGCGGTTTGGCGGTAGTTTTCAGGATCCTCCGCCATGCCGATCTACGAGTTCTACTGCCCGGACAATCACAGGTTGTACCAGTTCCTCGCGCGCAGCCCGGCGCAGCGCGAGTGTGTGCCGCTCTGCCCGGACAATCCTGCCTTCCGGATGCAGAAACAGGTGAGCCGCTTCGCCGTGCTCGGCCGTGCCCGGGAGGAGACAGAAGCCGATCCCTTCGCCGGACTCGACGAGGCCGGCATGGAAGCGGTGATGGAAGGACTGGCCGGGGAAATGGACAGCCTCGACGAGGACAACCCCGATCCGCGCCGGCTGGGCCACTGCCTGCGCCGGCTCACCGATGTCATGGGCGACAAGGCGCCAACGCTGCTGCGTGAGGCCGTGCGCCGACTGGAAGCGGGCGAGGACCCGGAAAAGCTGGAGGCCGAACTCGGCGGTGAAGCCGAAGGCGACGACCTGCTCTTTGCCGAGGTGAAACGGCTGGCACGCCAGGCGCGCGGCCCGGAGCGCGACCCCAAGCTGTACGACCTGGCCGACTGGCTGCCGCCCACGTGAATCCTCAGGCGAGGATCTCGCGGGCGACGCTGCCGTAGA
>CANNUR010000357.1 GCA_947523045.1 uncultured Prosthecobacter sp. | reverse complement strand
CGGAGGATTTGAGAGCCAGCTCAACCAGGCCGGTGACATCCTCTTTGGCCATCGCCTTGAGTGCGGCAAGATCCGCCAGGCGGCGCGCCAGAAAGTGCTCGGGAGGCAGCACTTCCAGCGAGCTGAGCGCGAACGACAGCTTCAAACCATGACCGGGTTTGCCCTCGAAATCCAAAACGAGCTTGTCCCCCAGCAGATCCCATTCGGCGACCCGGCCTATGCCCCAGCTCTTGTGCTGACAGAAGGTGCCGGGCTCAAGCCGGCTGAGTTTTTCGCCGTCTGCCGCCGTCAGTTTGCCGGCATCCACCAGTTTTTGCGCCTCGGAATTCATGGGATGTGGAACCTAGAGCGCCAGGCGGACGTGGCAACGGAAACCTTGTTCGAGCACGATGGAAGCCTTGGAACTCCGAAAGATTCGAAAAAATGTGAGAATCTTTCTTGCCACCCGGCCGGCGACCTTGCTATTTCTCGGGAACCCGCATGAAAAATCGCATTGTCCTGACACTCCTCACCGGCCTGACGCTCTGCAGCGTGGCCCTTGCCGACATCCAGTCGCCTCCCGGCCACCACTACAACTGGAGCCGCAAACTCAGCCGTGGCGTCGGCAACCTGCTCTACGGCTGGACGGAGCCCTTCAATGTCTGGCAGCGTGTCAACCGTGCCGAGGGCGCTCATGCCGCCTTCTCCGATGCGATCGTTGAAGGCCTGAAGCGCACGACCGTGCGTCTCGGCTATGGCATCTATGAAGTTGCCACCTTCCCCCAGCCGACCTGGAAGCGCACCTACCGTCCGCCCTACCACATCAAGGCGGTTACCGATCCGTGGTGGGGCTACACCGAGTTCTCGCCGCAGGTTGGCTTCGCCTCGCAGATGGATTACACCCGCAATCAGGGCTGGTAATCCGGAGGTTCTGAACTGCTTTGTGAAAACGCGGACTTCGGTCCGCGTTTTTTTGCGCCCCGATTCCCGCACCACTCACGCCGAAGTGGACACGTCGGGCAGCCCCTGCAATCCTTCACCTTGGCGCCATGTCAATTGGGCCTGTCCCACCGGTGCCCATATTTCCGGCGCATCTCGGCTTGCCAGCTGCGGCAGACAGACGCAGGACTCAGAAATCCAGGAAGATCTCGGCGCGACGGTTGCGCGAGCGACCCTCGGGATTGTCGGAGCCATCGGCCTTCTGGTTGGGTCCGAGTGGCTGGGCCGTGCCAAGACCCGTCGTGACGATTTGCTCGGCGGAGACCCCAAGTGAGGCCAGGCCGCGCTTGACCGCCTCGGCGCGGGCGCGCGACAGTTGGATGTTGTAGTTTTCCGTACCCTTGGCGTCGGTGTGCCCGGCGATGCGCAGCTTGCGCGAGGTGTCAGACTTGAGCAGGCCGGCGACGATCTCGAGTTGTTTGCGGGCACGTGGATGCAGTTCGGCGCGGTCGTACTCGAAATACAGGGCGAGCGATTCGCCGCCGCGCGGGTTCTTGACGATCGGCGTGTAAGGCACGCCCAGCTTGCCGGCGGAAGCGGCGAAGGAGCCGAGGATTTCCGAGAGGTTGAGGCCCTTGACCTGCCAGGGCTGATCAATGCCGCCGCGCTGCAATTCCAGGCCGAATTCGGTGGACTGACCCAGCGAGGGCGACTGCACCTGGGCGATGACCCAGGCAACCTCGGGATTCGCCACCGTGACAATGAGGGGTCGCTCGGGCTTCATCTCGTAGCGACCCTCCTCAAAGACGATGCACAGGCCAGCCAGGCGCTGCGCCGTCACCTTGCCCTCATCGACCAGGCGACGGGCGGCGCTGAAGTCGTGACGCAGCAGCACGCGGACAAACTCGCTGGCAAAGCTGAGGGCATCAGGGTGCGCCTCGACCCGCAGCAAGGGATGCGTTGCGACATTGGGCTTGGCGCCTGCGGTTGCCACTGGCTTGCCCAGGCTGGAAGGAGTCGTTGCCTGCGGCTGGGCCGATGCCGGAAGGGCCGTGGCCAATTCCTTGGGCAGCTGCAGGGAGGCGATCTTCCAACCCATCTTGGCATCGCGCTCCAGGTCGAGTTCGAGTCGCAGCGGCTGATCGTGCCCCGGCAGGCTGAGCGGCAGGGCCAGTCGGGTCTTGTCGGCCACCAACCCAAGCAACTCCACCTGATCCTCACGCCCCATCTTGACCTTGAGATCGCGGGCGAGGTTTTGGAAAAGCTCCGTGAGCTGTTTGGCCTGAGCCGGGTCCGCGACGGAGGCCAGACGGCCGGCGCGTTCGAAGTCGGCAGTCGCCAGACTGCGTGCCATTTCCCGCCCGAGATCCAAGGGGCGGGCGAAACCGAATCGATCGGCAGGAGGTGCGGGTGGCGGTGCGGCTTGAGCTGGGGTGGGGGTCGCAGGGGGCGTGACCGCCGGTGCGGGCGCTGGCGAAGCGATGGGGGGGGGGGGCACGGGCGCTTCAGATGCCGCTGGCTGGAGGCGCGACCGAGTGACGGTGAAGAACAGCACCGTGCTGGTGGCGAGCGCCCGCAGCACGA
>CANNUR010000356.1 GCA_947523045.1 uncultured Prosthecobacter sp. | reverse complement strand
CCGGTGGTCGCCATGGGCAATCCGCAGGGGCTCGCCTTCAGCGTCGTCGACGGCGTTGTCTCCGAGTACCCCGACCTGATCGATGAAATCCCGATGATCCGCCTGGCCCTGCCGATCGAAAAGGGCAACAGCGGTGGGCCACTGCTCGATCGCGAGGGGCGCGTGCTTGGCATCCTCACCCTCAAGTCGGCGCGCACGGAAAACCTCGGCTTTGCCATGCCGGTCAACGAGCTCAAGCGCATGATCGACTCGCCGAACCCAGTGCTCATGGAGCGCTGGCTGACCATTGGCGTGCTCAATCCGAAACTCTGGCAGCCCCTGTTCGGCGCCCGCTGGACCCAGCGCGCCGGTGTCATCCGGGCGGACACACCCGGCGCGGGTTTTGGAGGTCGCTCGCTCTGCCTCTGGCAGCCGGAGGTGCCACCCGCGGTCTTCGAGGCTTCGGTGGAAGTCAAGCTCGATGACGAGTCCGGCGCGGCCGGACTGGCCTTCTGTGCGGACGGTGGCGACCGCCATTACGGCTTTTATCCCTCGGCCGGCAAGCTGCGCCTGACCCGCTTTGAGGGCGGTGATGTCTATGCCTGGACCATTCTTGCCGATGTGCCCTCGGAGGCTTACCGGCCGGGCGACTGGAATCATCTGCGGGTGCGCGTGGAGGCGGGCACCCTGCGCTGCTGGGTCAATGGCCGGCTGCTGCTCACCCAGGAGGATGCCGGGCTTCGCGGCGGTCGCGCGGGGCTGTGCAAGTTCCGCAACACCGTCGCCCAGTTCCGCCGCTTCCGCCTCGGTGCGGATCTTGCGGAGAAACCGCTGCCCGAGTCCCTGGCGGCGGGGCTGCACACCGCCCTCGACGATCTTGCCGCTGGCAGGGTGGGGCGTGATTCGACGCTGGAGCGTCTGCTTGCCGAGCCCGGTGCCGGTCGGCGGCTGATGATGGAACGACGTGAGCAGCTCGAGCGGCAGGCCGCCGAACTGCGCGACCTGGAGAAGGATTTGCATCGCCGCAGTGTCACCCGTGAACTGCTGGCGGAACTCGCCAAGCCCGAAGAAAAGATCGACCTCATGCGTGCGGCCCTGCTGCTGGCGCGGCATGACAATCCGGAGGTGGAAATCGACCACTACCTGCAGGCGCTGGCACGCATGGTGGAGGACCTGCGCGGCGATCCGGCCCTGGCCCTCGGCACGGCGGCGGCGGTGGCGCGGATCCGCGAGTATCTGTTCGATCAGGGCGGTTTTCATGGCAGCCGGCACGACTATCAGAACCGGTCCAACAGCTACATGAACGAGGTGCTTGATGACCGCGAGGGGTTGCCGATCACCCTGTCTGTGCTGTTTGTCGAGCTGGCCTCGCGACTCGGGGTCAAGGAAGTGTATGGCGTGCCGTTGCCCGGGCAGTTCATGGTGGGTTACCAGGAGGGTCCCGAGGGGGAGCTGCAGTTGCTCGACGCCTTTGACCGAGGTCGTCCGTTGAGTGTCGAGCAGGCTGCCTTGGAGTTGACCGAGAATGGCCGCTTCGACGAGGAGGTTCTGCGTCCCGCCAGCAAACGCGCCATCATCCTGCGCATGTTGCGCAATCTGCTTGGCTCGGCACTCGAGGGCGAGGCGGCTGCGCGCGAATCGCTGCCCTACCTGAACCTGCTGCTGGCCATCGATCCTGAGGCGGCGGTGGAGCGTCTGACCCGCGCACGTCTGTACCAGCGTCTTGGCGACAAGGCAGCTGCCGCTGCCGACGTGCGCTGGCTGACGGAACATTTCCCCGAGGAGGGGCCGGACCAGCTCCGTCAGCAGCTTGAGCAGTGGCTGGAAAGTCTGCAGTGACTGAAGGCGCGGGTGCCGAGGGCGGTTAACAAGGGGGCCTTGGCCAAGCGGGAAAAGACGGGTTGACGTATTGCTTCGGTGGCGGCGACTTGCCACCCCGCTGCGTGTGAAACCTCGTCTGACAAAACCGAGTGCAGGGGCGCTGACTTGGCGGCACAAAAAACGGGCAGGGGATGGCCCCGCCCGTTTTCTTGAGATTCGTCGAGCTGATTTTATTGCGCGCTCGGGTTGTCGGGAGGCGTGCCGCCATCGGCGTTGTTGTTGTTCTGGCCGCCGTTGAGGCCGGCCCCGAGTGCGCTCTGGGCGCCTGGAGCCACGGTGTTGCTGGGGCCGCTGCCACCATCACCGCCACCCTCACCTTCGCCACTGCCACCATCGTTTCCACCGCCGGTTCCACCCGTGCCACCGCCACCCTGGTTGTTGACGTTGCCTTCGCCATCGACGTTGATGTTGCTCTGCTCGCCGCCGCTGTTGACATTGGCGTTCGTGCCACCGTTGCCGTTGCCCGTGGTGGTGACTGAAGTGCCGCCGTTGTTGTAGCCGACCTGGCCTTGACCGTTCATGGAAGTGCCGCTCACCGAGAAAGCGGGCGGGTTGAAGTCGGGTTCCCAACGCATGGCGACGTAGCGGGCTTTGACCGCCTTCTTGGGCTTGACGGTGACGGTTCCGCTGCCTTGCGCATCCTCA
>CANNUR010000355.1 GCA_947523045.1 uncultured Prosthecobacter sp. | reverse complement strand
TGTTGAGCAGCACCGCGCCGAAGTAGCGGCCACCGCCGTCGGCCAGCGGCGTGCCGACCGGCTGTTGCAGGCCGATTTCCGGGCCGATGATCGGCACACCGACGCCGAGCACGACGCTGACTTCGCCGGCGTTGAAACGCGCCTCGGCCGGACCATCGCCGCCCGGCGAGCCGAGAATGAGATCGGGTACCCCGTCGCCGCTGACGTCACCGGCGACGAGGGATCGGTCGGTCGCGACTCGGTCGCCGGGGCTGGCACCATACACCTTCACGTCCGCTGCAGCAGGGGCATTCAGATCGAGGGTCACCGGCAGGTCGGCACGGCCAAAAATGATGTAGGCCTCGCCGGCATTCTCACGTTCGTTGGCAGGTCCGTCGCCATTGAATGCACTGAGCAACAGGTCGTTACGGCCATCGCGGTCGAGATCGGCCAGGGCGACTCCACCGCCGGTTCCTCCCAGGGCAAGGTTGTCGTTGGTATTGGCGCCATAAATCGTCACATCGGCACCGCCGGCACCCTGGATGGCCAAGTCGAGCACGGTGGGGAAGATGACTCTGCCGAAGATCAGATAAGCCTCGCCGGCTTCCGGGCGCGCGTCGCCAGGTCCATCGGCCAGGCCGGCACCGAGCAGGATGTCGGCGAGCCCATCCTTGTTGACATCGCCCGCCGCCAGCGAACCTCCCGAACTGAGGTTGTCACCCACGCTGGCGCCATAGATCGTCACATCCGCTCCATCCTGCCCCTGAAGCGCAAGGTCGCGTTCCGGTTCAAAGAACGGACGGCCAAACACAATGTAAACCTCGCCAGCCCCCTTGTCATTGGCTCCGCCCTTGCGCGACTCATTCGGACCGTCGCCCCCGGGTGTGCCAATGATCAGGTCGTCGATGCCGTCGCCGTTGACATCCGCCGCCAGCAGGGCGGCTCCGGAGGCGATCAGGTCGTTTTCACTGGCACCGTAGATCGTCAGGCTGGCACCGTTGCTACCCTGAACCTGCAGGTCGAGCACGGGCGGCAGGCCGGGCCGGCCAAAGACCACATAGACGCGGCCTGCAATGGGGCGTTGTCCGTCGGGGCCGTTGGCTGGAGTGGCGCCGAGCAGCAGGTCGGGAATGCCGTCGGCATTGATGTCGCCGGTGCGAATGGTGCCGTCATAGCTGAGTCGTTCGCCGGCATGGGCGCCATGCACGGTCACACTCGCGCCCTCCACCCCCTGCTGGGCGAGGTCGAGGACGGCGGCAAATTGTTCGCGACCGTAGATCACATAAACTTCGCCGGCATCGCTGCGGCCTTCGCCCGGACCGTCGCCCAGGAAGGCACCCAGCAGCAGGTCGGTCAGGCCATCGCCGTTGACATCCGCGGCCGTGATGGCGCCGCCGCTGGTCAGGCTGTCGCTGGCCGAGGCTCCCAGGATTGTCACGTCGGCACCGCCGTCACCCGTCAATGCCAGATCGATCGTCGAGGGGAATGTCTCCCGACCGAAAATGATGTAGGCCTCGCCGGCCTCGTTGCGGCTGTTGCCGGGGCCGTCGGCCCCATAAGCCCCCAGCAGCAGGTCGCTGATGCCGTCGCCATTGACATCCGCCACGGCCAGCGCACCGCCGGCGGTCAGGGAATCCGAGGCTTCAGCGCCGAGCACCGTGACATCGGGCGCCGTGCCCGCCAGGCCGGCAGCGTCGAGGTTGCCCAGCAGGTCGCCGCCGCCGAACCAGATCCACACCCGTCCGGCGTTGCTGCGACCGGCATCGGCACCGGCACTGTCGGAGCCGATGATCAGGTCGTCCAAGCCGTCGCCATTGAGGTCGCCCGTGCGCACGACCCGGCCTAGGCCGTCATTCGACTGCCTGCCATAAACCCGCAGGGCAGGGGAACCGTCGCCCGACGCCGGATCATGAAGGAGGTCGTAGCTGGATTGAAACTGCGGCTCACTGGCGCCGGCCACCCCGAGGGCGGCGAGCCAACAGTACGCCAGCAGCGGGCGCAGAAAGGAAGGGCGAACGAAAAAAGTCATGGCGACAGCCGCGCCGGGCCGGACAGGGGGGTGGTGTCTGGAAATTCTGAAAAATATAAACGAGCAAGTTCGTTTCCGCAAGAACGGTCTACGGGCGGGTTTTTGTCGTCCGCTGCAAGGCCGGGCTTGCCGGCGCGCTGGCCGGGTTCATCATGCGCCTGCATGGCCGCCTCCGATTCCTGTTCCGCCCCGCTCGGCGTTTTTGATTCCGGCGTCGGCGGCCTGACCGTGGTGCGCGCGCTGCGCGAACTGCTGCCCAACGAGTCCATCGTGTACCTGGGCGACACCGCACGTGTGCCCTACGGGTCGAAGTCGCCCGACACAATCCGTCGTTTTGCGGTGGAGGACACGCAGTTCCTGGCCGGGCGCGGGGTCAAGGCGGTGGTGGTGGCCTGCAACACGGCGACCGCCCATGCCCTGCCGCTGCTGCAGGCGACCTTTCGTGTGCCGGTCATTGGCGTGCTGGAACCCGGGGTGGAGGCGACGTTGGCCGATCC
>CANNUR010000354.1 GCA_947523045.1 uncultured Prosthecobacter sp. | reverse complement strand
GGCCCGGCCCGGCCCGGCCCTGCCCCGGCTACAGCCGCCGCCGGCCACTCAGCGCCTGATACAGCGTCAGCTCGTCGGCATGATCGAGCCCGCCGCCGGCGGGCAGGCCCTGGGCGAGGCGTGAGACGGCAACACCCTCGGCGCGCAGCAGGTCGTTCAAGTAACCGGCGGTGGCCTCGCCCTCGACATCGCTGCCGACGGCGAGGATGACTTCCTCCACCTGCAGGGTTTTCACCCGGGCCAGCAGCGGCTCGATGCGCAGGTCCTCGGGCGTGACGTTGTCGAGCGGCGACAGCTTGCCGCCGAGCACGTGGTAGAGGCCGCTGAAGGCACCGGAGCGTTCGAGGCGGAGGACATCGGCCGCCTGCTCGACGACGCAGACGAGGCGCGTGTTGCGCTTGGGGCCGCGGCAGAGCACGCAGTCCTGGCCGCGCTCGAGGAAAAAGCCGCACTCGGCGCAGGCTTCGACGCGGTCGGCGAGGTGCTGCAGGGCATCGACCAGCGGCTCGACCCGGCCACCGCCCTGCAGCAGCCAAAGCACGACGCGCTCGGCGCTGCGCGGCCCCAGCCCCGGCAGGGCGCGGACCTGGGCGATCAGGCGCTGCAGCGGCGGCGGGTAGTCGAGGGCGGGCATGGCAGGCAAGGAGGCACGAAACCGGCGCGCCGCAAGGGGCTCAGTCCAGTTCGCCGATCACCTCTTCGTCAGTTTCGTCGTCGTGGACCGCCTCGGCGATGACCCGGCGGGTGACCTCGTCGAGGTAGGCCTCGAGCACCCGGCTGAGTTCGAGAAACTCCGGCCACAGGGTCTGATCGACAAAGCTGCGCGGCACCCGCACCATGACCGTGTTGCGCCGCTGCCGGCGGTAGCGGTAGGGTTTCAGTTCGTAGCGGCGCAGCAGAGCGATGAAGAGTCGCTTCGACCAGCCGTCGGTCAGGTTGAACTTGTACTCGATGGCCGGCTCGGTCTTCTCGGTCTCGGCCAGCCGCCGGCGGATGCGCGCCATGGCGTCGGCCGCCGCGTCGCGCTCGCCCTCGGTGGCGGCGCCGGCAAACAGGCGCTCGATCTTGCGCAGCTTGTCGAGCAGGTCGCGGTCGGTCATGGCTCGATCGGGGCGAGGCCGCGGGCGCCGAGTTCGGCGAGTGTCCACTCGTACTCGCGCACAACCTGGTCGGCAACATCGCCGCTGCGCAGCTCGGCGGGCAGCACCTCCCAGGTGTAGGTTTCCATCTCGACGTGGGCGCACTTCTGCGGCTGGCGCGCCAGCCAGTCCATGGCGCCGAGCAGGTGATCGCGCGTGCTGTCGAAGTCGCCGCCCGGCTCGGCATGCAGGGGGATGTGGAAATGCACGCGCCACTCCTCGCCCAGGTCCGCCGGTGCTGCGCCGGAGGCGAAGCGCAGGGCGTCGGGCAGGTCCTTGAAGCGGCGCAGCGGCTGGCTGGGGCCGTGGCTGGCGATGACCTGGTGGAAGTACACGGGTTCATCGAAGCCGGCGAGGCGGGCCAGGTTCTCAGGGGTCGGCACCAGGCGCAGGGCCGAGCTGAAATGCAGCTTGCTCAGGCGGATGCCCGCCCCCGTGATCCGTTCCAGGGCCCGGCCCGGTTCCTCGAACTCGATGGCCAGGTGGCAGGTGTCGTAGTTGAGGCCGATGAAGCGGAAGAAATCGCGGTCCTGCGGATGGCGATCGTAGTAGAGACCGAAAAATTTCAGGGTCTCGCCACTGGTTTCAAACAGGCCGAGCGGCTCGGGTTCGAGGCCGAGGTGGAGATCGTGACCCGAGGCGGTGGCGACCTTTTCAATGTGCTCGCGGCAGCGGCGCAGGTTTTCAAAAATGGCGTTCAACTCGTCGGCCCCGACCCCGAAGGTCTTGTGCGAACCCGGCAGGGTGCTGACGCTGCCGGGCACGCCGGGCGGCAGCAGTTGCGCGAGCAAATCAAAGAGCAGGTTCGTGTATTCCAGCCGTTCCGGGGTCGACCAATCGGGGCGGAACACCGCTTCCTTGACCCGTTCGCCATGGAAGGGGCCATAGGGGAAGCCGTTGATCGTGAACACGTAGCAGTCATTGGCGTCGAGCCAGCGACGAAACTCCGTGAGGCGGGCCGGGTCGGCCAGTTCGCGCGCGGCGGCGGCGCCGAGGCGCAGGCCGATGCCATAGGGTCCGCGCGGGCAGACGCGTTCCTTGACCCGCAGGGTGTGGTCGCGCAGGGCGCGCCAGGTCTCCTCCCAGGTCTCCCCGCGATGGACGTTGGTGCAGTAGCCGAGATGGAGGCCTTGGGCGAGATGCATCCGCCAGAGTGCCGCGCGCCGGCGGGGCGTCAAGACGCTTGCCGGGGCATAGTGTGACAGCGATTTTCCCAACTGCAGCCACGATCGCTTGGCCCGACCTGTAGGGCGGGGCAGCGACCCGCCGGAATCACCGGGGTCACTGCCCGCGGCTCCAGAGATGCAGGGCTTACGCATGAATAGCCGGTGAGATTATGGCGGTTAGAGGGGCTGGTCGCAAAGATTTGGCTGTACAAATG
>CANNUR010000353.1 GCA_947523045.1 uncultured Prosthecobacter sp. | reverse complement strand
CGCGGCGAGCCGGAGGCAAGCGCCTATGCGGATGTGCCGGGGTTCTGCAAAGCAGCGACGTTGGACGAAGTCCGCCGCCAGGCTCATGTGCTGACTCCCGGGCGATATGTCGGCAGCGCGGATAACGACGATGACGAAACACCGTTCGCAGAGAGGTTCGCTCTCCTCCGTGGCCAGCTCCACGATCACTTCCAGCAGTCCGAACAACTCGCGTCCCGCATAAGCGCGGCGCTTGAAAAGGTGGCCTCCTAGTTGCCGCGCGCAATGACAGTCACAGGTGGGCGCGATGCGACGCTCGCCGTTATTCCGGGCCGGTTTGCGCTCTCGGTGGGGCGGCCTGATCTTCCGGCCCCGAGCGACTGGAATTGGACCCGCCTAACCGACGTCGCTCGGCTGGAATCTGGCCACACGCCGTCTCGCGCTAGGCCCGAGTATTGGGACGGCGACGTGCCGTGGATTGGCATTCGGGACGCGACTGGCAACCACGGTCGCACGCTTTACGACACGAACGAGCATACAAACGCGCTCGGCATAGCCAACTCCTCCGCGCGCGTATTGCCAGCGGGCACCGTCTGCCTGTCGCGCACCGCATCCGTCGGATACGTTGTCGTGATGGGCAAACCCATGGCAACCAGCCAGGACTTTGTGAACTGGGTCTGCGGCGACGGCCTGAATCCACACTTCCTGAAGTATGTTCTGTTGGCCGAACGCGAGGCGCTGCACGTCTTCGCCACTGGCAGCGTCCATCAGACCATTTATTTCCCCGAGGTAAAGGCATTCCACATCTGCTTACCACCGCGGGCAGAACAAGACGCCATCGTCGATGTCCTGGGTGCGCTCGACGACAAGATCGAGTTGAACCGGCAGATGAACGAGACGCTGGAGGCGATGGCGCGGGCGATCTTCCAGGACTGGTTCGTCGCCTTCGGCGCCACCCGCGCCAAGATGGAAGGCCGCCCGCCCTACCTCGCCCCCGACCTCTGGGCCCTGTTTCCCGATCGCCTCGACGCGGAAGGGAAGCCGGAGGGGTGGAGTGAAGTGCCGCTCGATCAGATTGCTGAATTCCTCAACGGTCTGGCCCTCCAAAAGTACCCAGGCACCAGCAGCGACGATCTTCCAGTGATCAAGATCGCCGAGCTCCGCGCGGGCGTTGCGACGGGCAGCGACCGCGCCTCTCGCTCCATCCCGCCCCAGTACGTCGTCGAGGATGGCGACGTCCTGTTCTCCTGGTCAGGCAGTTTGCTCCAGCGGGTCTGGACTGGTGGTCGCGGCGCGCTCAACCAGCACCTGTTCAAGGTCACCTCCAAAGAATGGCCGAAATGGCTGCACTACCTCTGGGTCGACCACCACCTCCCAAGCTTTCAGGCCACGGCCGCCTCGAAGGCAACGACGATGGGGCACATTCAGCGCCACCACCTTTCGGAGGCGATGACCATCATTGGCAGCCCCGACGTAATGACGGCTGCGGACGCGCTGATCGGTCCGCTGTTTCAGCGTTGCGTTGCGAATTCGCTAGAAGCTCGCACCCTGGCCACTACCCGCGACCTGCTCCTTCCCCGCCTGATGTCTGGCGAGCTCCGCGTCAAGGACGCAGAGCGCACCGTTGAGGCCGCAGCATGACCCTTCGATCCCGGATCGACCGCGCACGCTTCGCTGACATTGTCCTCGATGGCTATCTCAGCGGCGGCATTGGCAGCCTACCGAAGCGGGAGATCGATCTTCTGATGCTGCGCGCGCTGATCGAGGCCGGCACCAGCGATTCGCCGCAGGTGGCTCTAGCGAAGGCAGACCCATATCTCCTCGGTAGAGAGTGCGGTGTGCGCGCATCGCGGATGCGTTCCATGATCGATGAACTCCGATACCGCCACCCTCCAACCGAGGATGAGCTAAAGGCTCAGCTGCGCGATCAACTGATCAAGGGTGAACCGCATCCCGACGGAGCGAGCATCAGGATCCAGATCGACGACGGCCTTTTGCGCGACTACGCCCGGAAGCTCGTGCGGGATGCCTTTGGCATCGTGGACACCTCGTTCGATCGAACCGTCGTGTCGTTGTCGCCTGCAAGATTTTTGAGTTTGGTGCTCGAAGTCGTTGGTGAGCAAGCGCGCGCGGAACTTGAGAAGCAACTCAAGGCAAAGGCGCCACGCGGCGTGGAGGCTCCCTCCGAAGGCCGTCTCGGATGGCTTCTCAAGAAGGCTGCCGAGGGTGGGGCGGGAGAGCTTGGCAAGCAGCTCCTTGAGGCAGGCCAGGGCTGGCTCCGCTCGAACGGACCCGGGTTAGTCCAAAGGCTCGCGGAACTGTTGTGGAAAGTCCCTCTCGGGTGACCACGAGGTATAGATGGCCGCGAACGACGAAAGCCGTGTCGAGACAGCCTCGCTATGTGACGCGCTCGACTGGCTGCGGCTCCCCGGATTGGCTGGGACGGTCGGGGCATGAGCAGGACGGTCGATAACGCCCTGTTGGTGCTGCGAGCCCACGGCATCGATCCCTATGAGTCCAACGACGACATCACAGACCTGCCTGGGGTCGGGACGATCGACGAGGG
>CANNUR010000352.1 GCA_947523045.1 uncultured Prosthecobacter sp. | reverse complement strand
GCCCTACTGGGACGATGGTGCCCACCTGCTGCGCGGCATGCGCGCCCGCGCCCGGCTCTGTCCTTATTATTTTGTGCCCAAAGACAGCGATCAAACCCGCCTCGGCGGCGTGCTGGCAACGGTGTGTCCGGCCGACAAAAAGATCCTGCACGGCATGCGTGACGCGGTCATGCTGCCATGTGTGCCGGCCTGATCCTGCATGCATGCCAAAAGTGGATTTCTTTGCAGCTGATCGAAGAAAACGCAGACTTGGCCCGCACTTTGCTTGCTTATTGGTCCCACCCATGAAAGGGATGGGAGCAACCACCCCATGTCGACCCAGGGACTCTACCAGACCCAGACCCAAAAGCTGTCCATCGGACCGCAGATGCAGCAGAGCCTGCAGATCCTGCAGGCGCCGACCCTGGAGTTAAGGCAGATCATCCAGCAGGAGATTGAGATCAATCCGGTGCTTGAACTGGAGGCGCCGGAAGTGTCACTGGAGGATGCGGTTCCCGACGATCCCGATGAGGCGCCGCGCGAGCGCGATGAGCTCGACATCCTCTCGCAGATGGATGAGGAATGGCGCGAGTACTGGGCGCAAAGCCGCCTGCAGAATTCGGCACGCACGGCCGAGGACCAGGAGCGCTGGCAGTTCCTGATGGATTCGATCGTCACGCCAACCACCCTGCAGGAGCACCTGCTCGGTCAGCTGCGCACCGCCGGCATTGAGGATGCGGGCCTGATCAGCAATGTCGAGTTTCTCATCGGCAACCTCGACGATCGAGGCTTCCTCAGCCAGTCGATCGAAGACCTCAGCCTGCATCACGCCGTACCGATCGACGACCTGCATGCGGCCAAGCTGGTGCTCACTGGCTTTGATCCGGTGGGCGTTGGCGCCGAGGACCTGCGCGAGTGCCTGCTGGTGCAGCTGGAACGGCTTGGCAAGACGCACAGCCTCGCGCACCGCCTGGTCGATCAGCACCTCGAGGACTTGGCCGGCAAGCGCTACCCCATCCTCGCCCGCAAGCTCGGCGTGCCGCTCGAGCAGATCTCGCGTGCGGCCGATTTCATCAGCACTCTGGATCCCCGCCCGGCCTCACGCTTCAGCCAAGGCGGCAACACCTACGTCAGCCCGGACATCATCGTCGAGCGCCAGGCCGGCGAGTGGGTGCCGGTGATGAACAACGACGAACTGCCGCACCTGCGCCTGAGCAATGCCTACAAGGACATGCTCAGCCAGTCCGGCAGCAGCAGTGAAGTGCGCAATTACATCCGCGAAAAACTGCGCAGCGGCAAATTCCTCATCCGCTCGATCCATCAGCGCCAGCAGACGATCCACAAGATCGCCGTGCGCATCCTCGCCCACCAGCAGGAATTTCTCGACAAGGGCACCAGCCACCTGCGGCCGCTCAACATGGCCCAGGTCGCCGATGAGGTCGGTGTTCATGAAACCACGGTCAGCCGCGCCATCGCCGGCAAGTACATGGCCACCCCGCACGGCGTTTACGAGCTGAAGTTCTTCTTCAGTCACGGTGTTAAGACCGAGTCCGGCGAGGACCTCAGCAACACCAGCGTCAAGAACGCCATCGCCGACCTGGTCAAGACCGAACCGAAACACAAGCCGCTCAGCGATGACAAGCTGGCCAAGTTGCTCGACAAGCAGGGCATCAAGGTCGCCCGCCGCACCGTGGCGAAGTACCGCGAGGCGCTCGGCATCCTGCCCAGCCACCTGCGCAAGTCCTTCTCCTGAGGCTCACCGACGCAGGGCCTCGCGCGCCATCACCGGGTCGTCGGTGGTGATGCCGTCAACGCCGAGCGCCGCCAGGCGGCGCACATCCTCGGGCTTGTTGACGGTCCACACGTGCACCTCCAGGCCGGCGGCCCGCACGCGACGCACAAAGGCCTCAGTCCACGCCCACTTCTGACTCAGGTCGAGCCCGTCCAGGCCGTCGGCAACGGTGTCGGCGATCAGCGCATCAAGGTCGACCGGCTTCTTGTCGCGCGTCTGCTCGGAGGACAATCGGTACACTTTGACCCAGGGCATTGCCTTCTTGGCCTCGCGGGCGGCGGCGCGGTCAAAGGCAATGATGCAGAGTTGACGGGCGCGCGACTTCCAAGCCTCGAGCTGGCGAGCCAGTTCCGGCACAACCTCGGGACCACACTTGATCTCCAGCAGAAAGCGACCGCGATCCGCCGGCAGGGTGGCCAGCGACTCGGCCAGGTTCGGAATGGGTTCACCCGCATATTCTGGCGCCTTCCATGAACCCGCGTCGAGCTTCCGCAGGTCAGCGAGTGGCGTGGCCGCAGCCACAAGGTCCCTGCCGGTGGTACGCTTCGCATCCTTGTCGTGCAGCACGGCAATGCCGCCGTCAGCAGTCAGGTGCAGGTCAAGTTCGCAGGCATCCGCGCCGCTCTGCCAGGCCAGCTTGAAGGCGGCAACCGTGTTCTCCGGGGCGCGCGCGGAAAAGCCGCGGTGGGCAACGATTTCAACCGCGGACAGCGGGACGGCGACGGCGAGCAGCATGGGAAGAAGGGAACGTGACAGCATGAAGAGAGGAGAACGTCCGTAC
>CANNUR010000351.1 GCA_947523045.1 uncultured Prosthecobacter sp. | reverse complement strand
GACGGCGACTTTGTCCTGGAGTTTTCCCATGCGCCATCATGGCGACGCGCACGGGAGAGTCAAGACGCGGGCTCAGACGCCGGCCTCGATCATCTGGGCGAACTCGGCGAAGAAGTACTTCGCGTCGTTCGGGCCGGGGGCCGCCTCGGGGTGGTATTGGACGCTCATCACCGGCGCCTCGCGATGGCGCATGCCTTCGACCGTGCCGTCGTTGAGGTTGATGTGGGTGACCTCGACGTTCGAGGGCAGGCTGGCGGGATCGATGGCGAAGCCGTGGTTCTGGCTGGTGATGGCGACCTTGCCCGAGCGCAGGTCCTTGACCGGCTGGTTGCCGCCGCGGTGGCCGAACTTGAGTTTGAAGGTGCGACCGCCGTAGGCATGGCCGAGGACCTGGTGACCAAGGCAGATGCCGAAGATCGGCTTCTTGCCGATCATCGCGCGGATCTGCTCATGGATGTAGCCGAGCGCGGCGGGATCGCCGGGGCCGTTGGAGAGGAAGATGCCATCTGGATTCTTCGCCAGCACCTCCGCGGCGGAAGTGGCGGCCGGCACGACGGTGACCCGGAAGCCGCTCTGGCGCAGGCCGCGCAGGATGTTGCGCTTGATGCCGAAATCGTAGGCAACCACGTGGTGACGAGCCTCGCCGAGCGGCAGAAAGGCACCCAGCGGGCCGCCCTCGCGGTTCTGGCTCGGACTGGGGATGTCCCAGGCGCGGCTTTCCAGATCCTCCGGATCCCAGGTGTAGGCCTTGGGGGTGCTGACCTCCTTGACGAAGTCGCTGCCGCTCATCGGCGGGCTGTCGGCGGCGGCGCGCACCGCCTCCTCAATCGTCAGCTCGGTGGTGATCACGGCGCGCATGGCGCCGCGGGTGCGCAGGTGCTTGGTCAGGGCGCGGGTGTCGACGCCCTGGATGCCGGGGATCTCCCACTCCTTGAGATAGGCATCGAGCGAGGCCGTGCTGCGCCAGTTGCTGGGCACCTCGCAGAGTTCCTCGATGACGAAACCGCGCACATGCGGGCAGTCGCTCTCCGGGTCCAGGCCATTGACCCCGGTGTTGCCGATCATCGGGTAGGTCATGGCGACGATCTGGCCCCGGTAGGAGGGGTCGGTCAGCACCTCCTGATAACCGCTCATGGAGGTATTGAAGCAGGCCTCACCGGTGCGTGTGCCGGCTGCGCCAAAGGATACGCCTTCAAAATACCGTCCGTCTTCGAGTGCCAAGATTGCGTTCATCAAAATGGGAAACTTTTGCACCTAGCGCGGCTGGCGGGGGAATGCAAGAGGGGCCTGAGAAATCGCTCGCCTGCGCGCCCGGCCGCTCTAGGTTGCAGTCGAATGCACACGGAGCATGACATTCAGTACGCCTTGGAAATGACACGGGTCCTGCACGAGCCGGACCGGCGCATCGACACCTTCGGCAGCACCCGCTTCGAGTTCCAGCTCGTCACCGAGCTCATGGATCAGGTCAACACCACCCGCATCCGCCAGGGCCAGATCACCGCCGAGAAACCGCTCATCCTGCGCCCGGACCCGCAGATGGCGGCCGACTTCGATTTTGAGGGCTTTGGCCCGCAGGGCGCCGCCTTCGGGGAATTCCTCAAGGAAAACCTGCACCGACTGGCCGTGCTCAAGTACGGCTTCCGCTTTCGCATGGACGAGATGACCGAGGAAATCGTCCACGACCCGATGGAGGCGGTCTGCGGCCGCCTGCTCGAGGACATCCGCGCCTCCGGCAACCCGATGCGCGCGGTCATCGCCGGCGTCGATGACGCCTGGGAAATCTGCCTGCTGCGTTTCACGGTCGAAATGATCGAAAAGTCCCAGCAGATCAACCTGTTCGACTTCAAGCGCCGCGGCCTCCTGGGCTGAGCCCACGCCGACCCCGCCATGGCCAGGGCCCAGTTCAAGCTCCTTGTCTATCTTGTCGTGCTGGGCCTGACGCTCGGCAGCATGGCCCTGGCCTATTACATCTACATGAAGGTGCTCTCGCCCGAAGAGCGCCTGCGTGAGGAGCTGTCGCGCATCCGTCGCGCCGAACTGCCGAAAATCGACCCCGGCCTCAAGCGCTTCGACGCGGCCGCCGGCTTGCTCAAGGAGGGTCGCTTCAACGAGGCGCGCGAGGCGCTGTTCCGCATCGTCCAGCAGTTCCCCGAGTCCGCCGCCGCTCCCGAGGCCAAGCGCATCATCGGCGAGATCAACATGGACGAGTTGTTCTCGCGCGAGCCGGTGCCGGGCAAGCGCGACTACATCGTTCAGCCGGGCGATTCCCTCGCCCTCATCGCCACCCGCCAGAACACGACGATGGACCTGCTCATCCGCCTCAACGGCCTGATGGGCGCCACCCTGCACCCCGGCGACCACCTCACGGTGCTGCCGGTCAGCTTCAACCTGGTCGTCGATGCCTCGGCCAAAACCGTCACCCTGCGCCGGGTGGCCGGCGAAAAAGAGGTCTTTTTCAAGGAATACCAGGCCGCCGACCTGCGTCTTCCCGCCGGCATGAAACTGCCTGCTGAAATGGAGATCAAAGGCAAGTCGGCCATGCTCGACGGCCGCGCCGTG
>CANNUR010000350.1 GCA_947523045.1 uncultured Prosthecobacter sp. | reverse complement strand
CGAACGGCAGCGCCACCGCCGGGATGGCCGAGATGCTGAAGCGGATGCGCTCATACGTCATCTGCAGCAGCCGCGCATGGCCCTCGGCACTGAGGTCCGCCGTGTCGACCGGCACCAGGCCGGCCCACCAGCGGGCTGCCCTCGGCACTGCGCGGCTCACGCCTGACCGCGGCGGTCCAGCCGCCGCCCACGCAGCTTGGTCACCGCCTCGAAACGGCTGCGCACACCCAGCTTGTGCAATACGGCGGACACATGCTCCTTTACCGTGGCCTCCGACAAGCCTGTCTGCTGTGCGATGCGCTTGTTGGGGTAACCAGCCAGCAGCAGCGCCAGGATCTCGCCCTGCCGTTCTGTCAGCCCCAACTCGGCAGGCGTTACCGGCAAGTCGACAAAGGCTTGCGCACTCACGGCTGCCGCCTCGGCATCGGATGGAAACCAAACGTGCCCTTGCAGCAGTGCCGTCACCGCGCGCTCAAAGCAATCGGGCGGTTGATGCTTGCCCACAAAGCCGTGCGCCCCCGCAACCTGTATCGCCTCCACCACGCCCGGCCGCGCATCGCCGCTGATGGCCAGGATGCGCGTAGCGGGGTAACGCAACTGCACGCACTGCACCAGCGCCCGGGCCGTGTCGCCACCGAGCCAGAAATCCAACAGCACGATGGCCGGCGCGCCCCGCTGGGCCATCAAGGCAAGTGCCGAATCGGCGTCGATAGCGAGCAGCGCCTCGGACAGCATCGGGTGCGTGCACAGAAACTCAGTAATGCCATGGGCGACAAGAGGGTGGTCGTCAACGACCAGGCCATAGGGCAAGGGGAAATCGGACATGGTCAATGCAGGGGCGTGGTGAGCAGTCAGCCTGCCGGCCACTGGTGCGCCCCCGTCAGGCCTGTGGCCGAGCGCATAACTTAGGCAGACCTACTGCGCGGCCCATACCTCGTGCGGAGGACAAAAACGGCGTACTGCGCCAGGATCAGACGGAGCACCCTACCTTCGTAGGGTACCCAACTGCAACTGCTGAACCTATGCTCGTTTGCACCCTGAATATCCATCCGGAGTTCAGCATCGCCCACCCAACCCGGAGTTTACGCATGACCGCCCTGCCCCCGCGCCTGATTCGCCTGTTTGCCATCGCCGCTGCCACGACGGCTCTTGCGGCTTGCGGTGGCGGCGATGATGACGGGCCGGAGACCCCGGCCCCGACGCCAGCGCCAACGCCCGCACCAGGCCCGAGCCCTTCACCGAGCCCGTCGCCCGCGCCCGGGCCGGCGCCTTCTCCAAGCCCTTCGCCCACCCCGGCACCTGCTCCGACCCCGGCACCGGCGCCTGTTCCCAGCACGGTTGCTTACGAGGCACAGTCTCAAGCCGTTCGCAACGATGAATTCATGGCACAAGTCAGGGCAGCCGGAGGTCGGGGCTACCGCTACTTGTTTCCTCAGTGGATCAATGGCTTCATGAACTATTACGTGAAAGACCGCAACGCGACTTACACGTACGATTCGCGCGCCATTGTCAGTGCGGGCGAAGGCACCGACGGACTCCAGACCGCGCTCAATCAGTACGCCGGCCAAGGCTACCGCTGGCTCGGCAATGTGTTGCCTTCGGTGGCGCAGGGCGATCCGATGATGCTGTTCGAGAAAGATGCGAGCTCAGTCAGTTACCAATACGTGGTAACGCCGGTGCCGGCCGGCGATCTGGTAGCGGCACTAAACGCACGGGGTACTGACGGTTATTTGTTGCGAAGCATGGCTTTTGCATTTGGGACCTCGATGGTCAGTGTGTTCGAGAAGTCCAATACTGGAGCGAAATACGTGTATGAGGCCGTTGATCCGGCGACGTCGGAAGACAGCCAGGGCGCACGTGGTTTCGTCAGGATGGGCAGCATCAGCACATCGGTCGGGTGGCGAACCATTTACGTGCGGGACACCACACAGAATGCCACCTTCACGTGGTCATTCGAGCGCCAGCCGACGTCCCACGCAGCCCTCCTGGAACAGTTCAACGCCAAAGGGGCGCAGGGGTGGAAATACATGCACCCCGACGCCAGGGAAGCGGGTACATATGCCGCTCAGGCGGCCTACGCACGCTCCAGCAACTGCTCGGGAGTGCTTTGTGGGTCGGGTCCACTTTGGATTTTGACCCCTTGAACCTGCATTTCCAGCACGAAAGCACGGCCAGCCAAGTCCAACGGCACAACACCAAGGCGCAGGAAGGCTATATCCACCTCGGCAACTACGCCATCAATGCGGCGACGATTGGCCCCGCCACCTTCGTTTCCGTATATGTCAAGGGTCTGCAGTTCCCGTTGCGCCAACCTTTGTCCGGCCTCGTGTATCCATGACAAGGGTCTTCCCGCAAGACGCCAAAGCCGCCTGCCCAGGCGGCTTTTTCATTCGGTCATGATCAAAGTACCGGCCGATAGAATCGGCGGTTCACTCATCCACCGCCTCGCCGCGCCTTCCCATGTCGATTTCCCTCATGGCCAACGCCATCCGTGCCCTCGCGATGGACGCCGTCCAGCAAGCCAATTCCGGCCACCCCGGCGCACCCATGGGCATGGCCGACATGGCCGTCGCACTGTGGGGCCGGCACCTCAAGCACAACCCGG
>CANNUR010000349.1 GCA_947523045.1 uncultured Prosthecobacter sp. | reverse complement strand
ACGTCTACCTGATCATGGGCCCCTGGATCCACGGCGCCCAGGCGAAGAGCAGCCACGGCCAGGTCGACTTTGGCCCCGAGGCCGCCATCGCCGACGAACTCGCCTGGCGCCGGGAATGGTTCGATCATTTCCTCAAGGGCGAAACCAACAGCCTCGGCAAGTCCGGTCACTTCGCCTCCAAGGTGCGCATCTTCACCATGGGCACCGGCGACGGTGGCAAGACCGACAAGGGCCTGCTCCGCCACGGCGGCAGCTGGCGCAACGAAAGCCAGTGGCCACCCGCTGCCGCCGTGCCGACCCCCTACCACTTTGGCCAGAGCGGCGCGCTGGCAACCCACACCAGCACGGGCAGCACCAGCTACAGCTTCGACCCGAAGAACCCCGTGCCCACCATCGGCGGCTGCATCTCCAGCGGCGACGGCATCCTGCTGCAGGGCGCCTGGAACCAGGTCGGCGGCCCGCATGTTTGGAACTGGCCAAACCCCGTGCCGCTCTCGGCCCGCAACGACGTCGTCGTCTTCCAGACCGAACCGCTGGCCGAGGATCTCGAGGTCACCGGTGAGATCGAGGTGAAGCTGTGGATCTCCTCCACCGCCGTCGACACCGACTTCACCGCCAAGCTCATCGATGTTTACCCGCCTTCGACCGACTGGCCTGGCGGCTTTGATCTCAACCTCACCGACGGCATCGTGCGCGCCCGCTACCGCGACTCGCTCAAGCAGGAAAAACTCCTGGAGCGCGGCCGCATCTACCCCATCACCGTCCGCCTGTACCCGACCAGCAATGTCTTCAAAAAGGGCCATCGCATCCGCGTCGATCTCAGCAGCAGCAACTTTCCCCGCTTCGACGTCAATCCCAACACCGGCGAGCCGCTCAACGAGCACCGCCGTGTCGAGACCGCCGTCAACACGATCCACCACGACGCCGCCCACCCCTCGCACATCATCCTGCCCATCCTCCGCCGGTGAGGGCGGGAAAGAGCGCGGAGCACAGGGCATCGAGGCTCCCGGAGCGCGCGCATGGCGCAGCCTGCTCGCTCTGAGTCGAGCGTGTGGCCACCTCCCCAAGCGAGGGGTCTTCGACACACGCGCGCTCCATGGCGCGCGCACACCCTCATCCCTCATCCCGCATCCCTCCCCTAGCGGCTCAGCTCGAGCATCCGCAGCAGGGGCTTTTCACCGCGCGCGCGGATGTCTTCGGGCAGTTCCACCCGCGGCGTCAGGTCGCGCAGGGCGTCGCGCAGTTTCTGCAGGGTGTTCATCTTCATGTACCGGCAGTCGGCGCAGGCACAGTGCCCGGTCGGGCCGGGAATGAAACGTTTGCCCGGCACCTCGCGCTCCAGCCGGTGCAGCATGCCGCTTTCGGTGACAATGATGAAGGTGTCGGAAGGATGGTCGCGGCAGTAGCCGACCATTTTCTCCGTACTGCACACCTCATCGGCGAGCATGCGCACCGCGTAGGTGCACTCAGGATGGGCGACCACCTGGGCGCCGGGATGCTGGTCCTTGATCGCCTGGATGCTGTCGCGGGTGAACTCGACGTGCACGTAGCAAGCGCCCTTCCACAGGTCCATCTTGCGACCGGTCTGCTCCATGACCCAGGAACCCAGGTTCTGGTCCGGCACGAACAGGATCGGCCGGTCCAGCGGGGCCGCCTGAACGATTTTCACCGCGTTGCCGCTGGTGCAAATGCAGTCGCTCAAGGCTTTGACGTGGGCGCTGCAGTTGATGTAGGCGATGACGTAGTAGTTCTTGGCCGCGTTTGCCTTCAGGAAGGCCTCCAGCTGTGGGCCCGGGCAGCTCTGCTCGAGCGAGCAGCCGGCATCGGCATCCGGCAGGACGACAATCTTGCCCGGATTGACAATCTTGGCGGTTTCCGCCATGAAATGGACGCCACAGAAGGCGATCACGTCAGCCGCAGTCTCCTTCGCCTTGTAGGCCAGGCCCAGGGAGTCGCCGACGAAATCGGCGATCTCCTGGATGTCACGGGTCTGGTAGTTGTGAGCCAGGATGATGGCGTTGCGTTCCTTTTTGAGGCGCAGGATGTCCTCGACGAGGCTGGGGGTGGCGGCGGCGACCATGGGGATGTCAACATGGGGGCGAAGGCCGCTCAGGGCAAGGGCGAGCGGGCTTGTGATCGGGAAAAATCCGCCCCGGCGACCGGAAAAGAAAAATTTGGTTGCCGGCAGGGGGAGATGTGGCACTTTGTCCGCCCTTCACGCCGAAGACGGGTCACGCATGACTGTTTCGGCGCCCCGGAACCCCTCACCAGAGACAACATCATGGCATACGCAATCTTCAAAACAGGCGGCAAGCAGTACAAGGCTTCCGTGGGCGACACCGTCGACGTCGAGAAGCTCGAAGTCGCCGAGGGCGAAACCGCCAGCTTCGATCAGGTGCTCGCCGCTGGCGAAGGCGCCTCCCTGAAAATCGGCGCACCGGTGCTGGAAGGCGCCAGCGTCGGCTTCAAGGTCGTCAAGCAGTTCCGGGCTCCCAAGGTGACCGCCTTCAAATTCAAGAAGCGCAAGGGCTACCACAAGACCAAGGGCCACCGCCAGCCTCTCACCCGCGTTGAGGTCACCTCGATCAACGCCTGATTTCAACCCCCATCCCAGGAG
>CANNUR010000348.1 GCA_947523045.1 uncultured Prosthecobacter sp. | reverse complement strand
CCTCGGGCCGCTGCAGGCCGGTCTGCCGGCGGAACTGCTGCGCAACCGGCCCGATGTGCGTCAGGCGGAACTCGAAGTGGCTGCCGCCGGTCTCGACATCAAGGTCGCCGCCGCGCGCTTTTATCCCTCGCTCAACCTCTCGGCGGCGCTGGGCCTCGAATCCTTCACCCTCGACAAGCTGCTGACCGGCAGGGAATCCATGCTTTACGGTGCCGCCGCCGGCATCGCCGCACCGCTCATCAACCGCAGCGCGATTCGGGCCGCCTACAACGGCGCCAGCGCACGCCAACTGGCCGCCGTGCAGGCCTACCAGCAGACCGTGCTCAAGGCCTATGTGGAAACCGTCAATCAACTTGCGGAAATCCGCAACCTTGGCCGCAGCCTGACCCTCAAGCAGGAGCAGGTGCAAACGCTGTCGGACGCTGTCAGTCTGGCCGATCAACTGTTCAATTCCGCCCGTGCCGACTACACCGAGGTGCTGCTCACCCAGCGTGAAGCGCTCGAATCGCGCACCGAACTGATTGAACTCAAGCAGCGGCAGCTGACCGCCTACGTCAAGGCCTACAAGGCCCTGGGCGGCGGCATCAAGCCGCCGGTTGAAACTCCACCGCAGACCGGCAAGAGGCACAGTTGAACCGACGGCTGCATGGAAGCGGCCGGAGCCGCCGTTACCCCTGCTGATGCCAATCCGACTGCTTTACGCCACCCTATGGATCGCCGTCACCCCTTGCCTCCGCGCCGGCATCACCACGACGCAGGCCGACCTGCTCATTGTCGGCGGCACGGAGTCGGGCTGGGCCGCCGCCATCCAGGCTGCGCGCCAAGGGGTGCGCTCCATCGCCCTTGTGCACGATGGCATCTGGCTCGGCGGTCAGTACACCGAACAGGGGCTGGCCTGTGTCGATGAAAACAAGGGGGTCGGCAAAGTCGGCTGGGGCCCCGACTGGCACCCGATGAAGCGCTCGTTCCACCGGTTCGGTCTGTTCAAGGAACTGATGGACCGCCTTGAAGCCTTCAACACGGCAACCTACGGCTCGCCCATGCCGGGCCGGCCCATGCATGGCCCAAGCACCTTCCGTCCCGCCGAGGCCGAGGCCATTTTCCGCGAACTGCTGCAGCCGCACCTCGACAGCGGCCAGGTCCGCCTCTTCCTCCAGCAGTTCCCGGTGGCCGCCCTCAAGTCCGGTCAGCGCCTGACCGGCCTGCGCTTCCAATCGGCCACCGATCCGGATACCCTCCTGGAGGTGCAGGCGCCGCTCACCGTCGACGCCTCGGATTGGGGCGACGTGGTGCAGCGCGCCGGCGCTGACTTCGAGGTCGGCCCCGACCCGCGCTCCCGCTACGGCGAACCGAGCGCCCAGGAGGATGTCTCGCTGAATCCGCCCAACGAAATGAACCCGCTGACCTGGACGCTGATCGTCGAGGAAGCCGCCACCGAGGCGGTCATCCCAGAGCCGCCGCATTACGACGCCCGGCGTTACTACAGCGGCACACCGGCCTTCCGCAAGGAAGCGGCCAAGCTGGCCTGGGACCGCAAGGTGCGCGTCGGCGGCATTCCGCCCTGGCCCGCCCAGGGCCGCGAAGCCGCACGCCAGTCAAGCATCCTTACCATGCGCCGGATCGTCGAGGGCGGCACCAGCCGCGACGGCCGCAGCTCCGCGCTGATCTGCTATTCGAACGGCCAGGATTACCCTCTCGAACGCCTGCCGCATCATGTGGCCGAGGCCCTGGAGCGCACCGAACCCGGCGCTGCCAGCAAAAACCTCGTCCTGATGACGCGGACCCAGCGCCAGATCGTTTTCGAGGATGCCAAGGCACACAGCCTCGGCCTGCTCCATCACCTGCAGACCGGCGTGCACGAGCGTGCCAGGGACACCGCCAACAGCCTGCGCCGTTACCAACTCAGCCGCGAGTTCGGCACGCCCGATCATCTGCCCCCCAAACCCTACATTCGCGAGGGCCTGCGCCTGAAGGCGCTCTACATGATGCGCGAACAGGATGCCCTCAACACCGACGGCGGCCGCGACAAGGCGCGCGAGGCCTTTGCCCGGTCGATGTATCCCGACGGCGTCATCGCCTGGCAGTTCCACTACGACTTCCATGACACCGATCGCACCTACCTGCGCGGCGAGGACAACACCGGCCCGTGGATGCATCATGAAAAATCCGGTCGCGGAGTCCACAATCTCAGCGACCGCAGCCTGGTACCGTTGCGCAGCCTTGTGCCCGTGCGGCTCGACGGCCTCATCGGCGCCCAGGGCAACCTCGGCTTCAGCAGCATCGTCAGCTCGGCCCTGCGCCTGCACGACCAGCGCGTCCATGTCGGCCAGGCCGCCGGCGCGCTGGCCGCGCTCTGCCTGAAGCGTGACCTGGCACCGCGCGCGGTGCCGCTGGATGCGGGTCTGCTGGAGGAGGTGCGCGCCGGCCTGTGCAACGATTCATACACCCCCATGCTGCTCTGGCCCTGGCGCGATCTGCCCGCCGATCATCCGGCCTTCGTCGCCATCAACCGCCTCTCCGCCCGCCGACTGCTGCCGATGACGCGCCGGGAAGTCGACTTCCAACCCGATGCCACCGCCGAACCCGCCTGGCGTGCCGAGGTGCTGCGCCTGTGCACGCCCCATCTG
>CANNUR010000347.1 GCA_947523045.1 uncultured Prosthecobacter sp. | reverse complement strand
CCGACAGGTCCGACAGGTCCGACAGGTCCGACAGGTCCGACAGGTCCGACAGGTCCGACAGGTCCGACAGGTCCGACTGATCCGACTGATCCGACTGATCCGACTGATCCGACTGATCCGACTGATCCGACTGATCCGACTGATCCGACTGATTCCACCGCCGGGGCCACCACCTGCAGCGGCAGCACCGGTTGCGGCGCTGGGGTGGGGGCGCGCGGCGTGCGTGTGAAGCTTTCGGCGGCGGGTAGCTTGGCCGTGCTCTCCAAGGTTCGGCCGACGGCGCGTGCCACTGCTTCGCGCACGCCGATGCCGTCGTGAAAGCGCACCTCCTTCTTGGCCGGATGCACGTTGATGTCGAAGCTTTCGGGTTCCATTTCCAGAAACAGGAAGGTCACCGGATACTGCCCCTTCATGAGCAGGGTGTGGAAACCCTCGCGCAGCCCGTAGTTGATCGCCGGACTCTCGATCGGTCGGCCGTTGAGGAAGGTCAGCTGTTGCTGCCGGCTGGAGCGACTCAGCCCTGGCCCGCCGATGTGGCCGTGGATGCGGATGCCCTGATGGCTGAAGGCGCGCACCTCAATGAGGCGCGCGGCGAGTTCGTCGCCGACCAAGCCGCGGATGCGTTCGATGCGGTCGGCGGTGGCGGGCAGGTGAAAGGCGGGGCTGCCGTCGCGCACCAGGGTGAAGGCGACGCCGGGGTGGGCGATCGCGTGCAGGCGGAACTGCTGCTCGACGTGCGCGTACTCGGTGGCCTCGGTGCGCAGGAATTTGCGGCGTGCCGGCACGTTGAAAAACAGCGAGCGCGCCTCGATCACCGTGCCCGGTGCGCCGCCGTGGTCGCGCACGTGAACAAGTTTGCCGCCATGGATCTCGACTTCCGTGCCGGCGAGGGCGCTGGCCTCGCGGGTGGCCAGGCGGAAACGTGCGACGCTGGCGATGCTCGGCAGGGCCTCGCCGCGGAAGCCAAAGCTGCGAATGGCCGCGAGGTCCTCCTTGGTGCGGATCTTGCTGGTCGCATGCCGCTCGATGCACAGCAGTGCGTCCTCGCGACCCATGCCGCAGCCGTCGTCGGTGACGCGGATCAGGGCCGCTCCTCCCCGCTGGATTTCAACGGTGATGTGCGTGGCGCCGGCATCGAGGCTGTTCTCGACGAGTTCGCGGACCACGGCGGCCGGTCGCTCCACCACCTCACCGGCGGCCACCTGGCTGGCCAGGGCGTCAGGAAGAATGCGGATTTTTGACATAAATGCTGCAATTTGGGCGGTGCTTCATCGCGTAACACTTGCAACGGAATGGCTGCTGTGGAAAGCAGACAAGGTCTTCGTCCTTATTTTCCCGTTCATGATTCAGCTCACCGACTCTGCCGTCTGTCAACTCCGGCGTCTGCTGACGGAGAGTGACGCGCCGGCGGGAAGTGGCCTCCGGCTGGCCGTCGAACGCGGCGGTTGCGCCGGACTGCAGTACTCGATGCGCGTCGCCAAGCCTGCTGAGGGCGATCGGGTCTTCCCCCACGACGATGTGTCGGTCATTGTTGCCGCCGACAGTTTGGACCTGCTGGATGGCTGTCGGATCGACTACGTTGATGCGCTCAGCGATGCTGGATTCAAGATTGAAAATCCCCATGCAGCCCGTAGTTGTGGCTGCGGGACCTCGTTTGAACCCAAACAAGACGGGTAAGCCACTCGAAAACAAGCGTTTCGCGAAATTGCTCCTTTTCATTTCCCCCTTCAGCCCTTAAGTTGAGGGATTATTTTCCATAAAATTCATATTCTCTAGAACCCCATCATGCATGTGAGATTCCTCAGCGATGGCAGTGAGTACCGCTCCTACGGGGGGGGCAGCATGTCGCAAAAAAAAGAAGGTGGCGGCATCTTCTGGTGGGCGGTGTTGATCACCCTGCTCATGGGGGTGGCCACCTTCTGCTGGTTTTTCAGCATCATGGTCTTTTCCCAGCCGGAAAAGCCCTTCAATTACAACCTGCTCGCCAAGTGCGGCAAACTGACGCCGCTGCGGCCCTACTCGCTCTACACCGCGCCCACCGGCAAGGCCCTCGGCGCGCGCGACTTGATGGCGGAGTTTCTCGCCTACACGGATGCCCAGCTCGGCCTGCGCAACGACCTGCTCAAGCGTTCTTACCTGAAGAACCACCAGCACGAGCAGCCCGCCTACCTGATCGGTTCCTACCGCGTGCTTGAGGTGCGGCCACTGGCGGACAGTGATGTCTTTGCCAAAGGCTGGGTGCTGCGTGCCCGCGCCACAGATTTCGAGGATGTCGACATGGAGTTTGTCATGCCCGGCCTTGCCGGAGCCGGGGCGCCCTGCGCCGCGGGCGATGTCATCAAGCTCGAAAAGCGCACCTATGCCGCCCTGCTGCACGTCCAGCGTCACGGCGAGGATCGGATCTGTGCGACCGTGGTGCCGCTTGCCTACCAGACCGTCGTGTTCGGCGATGGCAAGTCGCGAGGTCTTGAGCCGCCTGCAAGGCTCAACATCGGCGCGGCTTGGCCGCTCACCCGCGATCCAGGCCCGAGTGGTGAAACCGCCGGCTTGGCCGCCACTCAGCCCTGAGCCTTGGTGCCGGGACTGCCTGTCACCTGCGGCTCGGGGTGGCTCGCTGCCGGGTAAAATGGGTGGCGG
>CANNUR010000346.1 GCA_947523045.1 uncultured Prosthecobacter sp. | reverse complement strand
GCACCCCACGGCTTCAAGGTTTTCCCGAGTGCAGGTCCGGCGCAGCGACACAAAAAAAGCTGCCGCCGGAAATCCGGCGGCAGCCTCGTGGGATGGGTTGTGGGATCAGGCCTCAGCGGGAGCTTCGCCTTCCGCCTGGGCGGCAGCGTCCTTCTCCTTCATGGCGGCCTTGCGGCTCATCTTGATGCGGCCCTTCTCGTCGATGCCAAGGCACTTGGCGGTGACGATGTCGCCGACCTTGACGACGTCCTCGGTGCGGTTGACACGGAAGTCGGCCAGCTCGCTGATGTGGATCAGGCCGTCCTTCTTGCCGCCGAGGTTCATGAAGGCGCCGAAGTTCGTCGTGCTGACGATCTTGCCGGTGTAGAGTTTGCCGGGCTCGATCTCCTGGGAGACGCCGTTGATCATCTCGATGGCGCGCTCCAGGCCTTCCTTGCGGGTGGCGTAAACGTACACCGTGCCGTCGTCCTCGATGCTGATCTCGGCGCCGGACTCGGCCTGGATGCCCTTGATGTTCTTGCCTCCGGGGCCGATCAGTTCGCCGATCTTGTCCGGGTTGATCTTGATGATCTCAATGCGCGGGGCGTGCGGGCTGAGCGGCTTAACTTCGCTGATGCCGGCAGCCATGGCGGCGAGCACCTCGGTGCGGCCGTTGCGGGCCTTGGCGACCGCCTCTTCCAGGATGCTGAGCGGGATGCCCGGCAGCTTGAGGTCGAGCTGGTAGCCGGTGACGCCCTGGGACGTGCCGCAGAGCTTGAAGTCCATGTCGCCGAAGTGGTCCTCGGAACCGAGGATGTCCATCATCGTCAGGTAACGCTTCATCTGCTCGCCTTCAAACTCGGTGACGAGACCGACGGAGATGCCAGCCACCGGGCGCTTGAGCGGCACACCGGCGTCCATGAGGGCCATGACGCCCGAGCAAACCGAGGCCATCGAGGTGGAGCCGTTCGACTCCATGACTTCGCTGCTGATGCGGATGGCGTAGGGGAACTGCTCCTTCGGCGGGATGACCGGCTCGATCGAGCGTTCGGCGAGGGCGCCGTGGCCGATCTCGCGGCGGTTCTGACCGCCAAAGCGGCCGCACTCACCGACCGAGAAGGGCGGGAAGTTGTAGTGCAGGATGAAGCGCTTGCTGTCCGGACCACCGGCGTAGGTGTCCATTTCCTGGGCCTCGTCGGCCGGAGCCAGGGTGGCGATGGCCAGGGCCTGGGTCTCGCCGCGGGCGAACAGCGCCGAACCGTGCGTGCGGGGCAGCACGGAAACCTCGCCGGAAAGCGGGCGGATCTGGTCGATGGCGCGGCCGTCGCAGCGGCTGAGCTTGTCGAGGATCGAAATGCGGAAGGCCTTCTTCTGCAGGTAGTCGAAGGCCTGGCTGATTTCGAACGCGGTGGCCTCGGGGTACTTCGCCTTGATGGCGGCCTCGACCTCGTCCTTGAGGGCGCCAACGGCCTTGCCGCGGGCAACCTTGCTCGGCTGGTACAGGGCGGCCTCGATGCGGTCGCCGGCGACCTGGTAGGCGACTTCGAGCAGCTCCTCGCGGGCCAGCATGAGCGGCACCACGCGCTTCGGCTTGGCGACGGCGGCGGCCAGGGCCTCCTGGGCCTGGATGATCGGCTGGATGGCGTCCTGGGCGAAGCGCAGGGCGGCGACGAATTCCTCCTCGGGCAGCTCGTTGGCGGCGCCCTCGATCATGATGACGTCGGTCTTGTTGCCGACGTACACGAGGTCGAGATCGCTGAACTCACGCTGGCTGTGGGTTGGGTTGACGACGAACTGGCCGTTGACGCGGCCGACGCGCACCGCACCGATCGGGCCGGCGAAGGGGATGTCGGAGACGCAGAGGGCGGCCGAGGCACCGTTCATTGCCAGGATGTCGGAGTCGTTCTCACCGTCGGCGCTGAGCAGCAAGGCGACGATCTGGGTTTCGTAGAAGTAACCCTTCGGGAAGAGCGGCCGCAGCGGGCGGTCGGTCATGCGGCAGGTGAGGATTTCCTTCTCGGTCGGACGACCTTCGCGCTTGAAGTAACCGCCCGGAAAGCGGCCGGCGGCGGAGGCTTTCTCCTTGTACTCGACGGAGAGCGGGAAGAAGTCGAGCCCCTCCTTGATCTTGGTCGCCGAGACGGCGGTGACAATGACGATGGTTTCGCCGAGGCGCACGGTGACGGCGCCGTCAGCAAGCTTGGCGAGCTTGCCGGTTTCGATTTCAATGGTGCCAGCACCGAGCTGGGCAGTTTGTTTGTGGATGGCCATGGTTTGGCTGTGTTGTGTTTTGGGTTTGGGGAAAGGCAGGGACGCAGGCGTCACCAAGCGCGCGGCAGGCGCGGGAAAAAGCAGGGATCTCGCCGAAATGGGGCGGGCGGTAGCGCGGACGCGGGAACGTGGTGGACGATCATGCGTCCTGTCACGATGACTCCCGGCCGGAAAAGGGACCGCCCGAAACGCGAAGGGCGATGCATTGCATCACCCTTCGGAAATTTGGCGGTTAGCGGCGCAGGTTCAGGCTCTTGAGGAGCTTCAGGTAACGCTCGTTGGAGGTCACCTTGAGGTAATCCAGCAACTTGCGGCGGCGGGCGACCATTTTCAGCAGACCGCGGCGCGTCGAATGGTCCTTCGAATGGGCCGTCAGGTGCTGGGTCAGGT
>CANNUR010000345.1 GCA_947523045.1 uncultured Prosthecobacter sp. | reverse complement strand
TCCTGCAGCAGGCTGCTGAAGCCGGGCTGATGGAGCAGGGCGCCGTCGATGGCGATGACGAAGACACGCTGGCGGAACTGCGGCACGTAGCGCAGGATGCCGCGCAGGTCTTCGAAGCGCGTCGGGGATTTGGTGTCGGGGTCGGGCACGGTCGGAAAACTTCGTTCATTCCGGCGCGGACGCAAGGGGCGACGCGGGCTCAGCCGGCGAGCAGGGCTTCCAGGCGCTTCACGCTCGCCGGCTGGGCGGTGCCGAGTTCCTGGGCGAAGACGGAGACGCGGTACTCCTCGAACAACCAGCGGAAGGCCTCGCGGTTGGCGGCGGGCACCTCGCGCTCCCAGCCGTCGAAGTCGCGGATGAGTTCGGCCTTGTCGGCATCCTTCGCGGGATGGTTGGCGGCGCGTTCGGCACGCAGCAGCACGGCCTTGAGGTAGCGCGGCAGGTGCTGCAGTTGGGCATGCGGGGTGGTCAGCAGCAGGTCCGGCGGCAGCAGGCGGGCGAGGTCGGCCTGCAGGCCGGCATAGGGACGCGGGAAGGCGAGGATTTGGCGTTTCAATTCGCCCGTCTGGCGCAGCAGTTCGCGGACGCGGTGGGCGAGTGCCGGCCAGTCGCGCCGCGCGCGTTCCAGCATCTCGCGAAAGCGCGCCTCCTGCAGCGGCAGCAGCGGCTCCAGGCGCAGGCTGTGGGCCAGCAGATGCTCGCAGGCCTGCTCGGAGAGCGGCGCCGAGGCCTTGGGCGTGGCGGCGGGTTGGGCGAGCTTGGCGAGGTCGAGTTGGGCGAGACTGGCGAGGCTGCCGGCTTTCGGCGCGGGCGCGGGCGCGGCATCGAGCGCCCGCAGTTCCTTGCGCAGCCAGGCGAGATCCTTGGCGAGGGCCTGCTCGGCGAGGCGGCGCACGGCGGCGGGGGTGGCGCTGAGTGCGTCCGCCAGGCGACGGAAGAGGCGCAGGTTGAGGCCCTCGGCCGAGACCTCCAGACCCGGGTGGCCGAACACCGGTGCGCCGCCGATTTCCTCAATGAGGATTTTCTCGGGCAGGTCGCCGAACGACCAGGCGCGCAGGTCGTGCCTTTCGAAACGTGCCACCGCTTTCTCCCAGGCATCGGAACGCCGGGTCTGCTTGCGCGCAAGTTCCTGAACACTGGCGAGGTCGCGGGTGGCAAGCACGGGGCGGTCGCCGGCGCCGACGACCTCCAGACGCGGTCGCAGGTGGGCGGGCAGGCAGTCGGCGGGCCAGTCGCCAGCGCGCACCTGCAGGCCGTGGCGCTCGCGCAGGAAGGCGGCGAAGGCCTCAAAGAAATCGCCGCGCCCGGGTTCGAACTCACGGGCGATGGCGCGGGCGCTGGCCTCCAGCGGCATGAGGCTGCGGCGCATCGCCTTGGGCAGGGCGCGCAGCAGGGTGAGGACGATCTGCTCGCGCAGGCCGGGCACCAGCCACTGCATCTGGGCGCTGCTCAGGTGCTCGGCCACGGGCAGGGGCACACGCACGGTGACACCGTCGTCCTCCTGGCCGGGTTTGTAGGCGTAGGCGAGCGGCAGCACCGCGTTGCCGAGCGGCGCTTGATCGGGGAATTGATCGAGTCCCTCGCGCACGTCCTCGCCGCGGGTCAGATCCTCCTCGCGCGCGCAGAGGAAGCTGGGATCGCGCTGTTCCTGGAGGAGTTTGTTGAGGTCGTGCACCGAGGACACCGCAGGCAGGCGGGCGCGGTAGAACTCATAGAGGTGCTCCTCGATGGCGTGCACGCGGCTGCTGCGCACGCGGGTGAGGGCAGCCTCCAGGCGGGTGCGCAACTTCTGGTTGTGCTGGAAAAAGCGGTGAGGCGGGGCGGCACCCTCTTCCAGCAGGGCGCCGCGGATGAACAGCTGGGTGGCCGCCTGCGGATCGATCTTGCCGAAGTCGATCTTGCGCCGCAGCACCTCGAGTCCGTACAGCAGGTGGCGCTCGCTGACCAGCACGCGACCGGCCTTGGCGCTCCAGTGGGGTTCACTGTATTTTTTGACCGTCAGATGGGCGCCGAATTCCGCCGCCCACTCGGGGTTGATGCCGGCGACCGTGCGCGCAAACAGCTGCGAGGTCTGGACGATTTCCGCGGCGACGATCCATTCCGGCTGGCGGGTTTTTTCCGCGCCCTTCTTGTCGTGTTTGTCGCGTCGCTCGTAGAGGTGCGAGCCGGGGAAGAGCATCACCTCGCGGTTGCCAGCCGCCTTGTACACATTGCGCTCCGTGCGCTGGGCCAGATGACCGAGGTGGCCGGCGAGGATGCAGCGGTGCAGGCGGTCGCCCGGATTCTCCGGCGTGCGAGGTTTGCCGACGACCGGTTCCGGTTCGGCTTTCGTTTCCGTGGCGGGCGCGGGCGTTTCCGGAAACAGATCGCTCAGCTGGCGCCAGAGGTCGCGCCATTCGGTCAGGCGGGTGAAGGACAGGAAGTTCGCCTTGCAGAACTTGCGCAGGGCATTGCGCGAGCCCTCGCTCGGCGGTGGCGCCGCGCGCCAGATTTTCAGCAGCGTCAGGAAGTCGGACTCGGGACTGGCGAAGGCCTTGTGGGCGGCCTGGGCGAGCTCCTTTTTGTCCTCGGGCCGCTCGCGCGGATCGGGGATGCTGAGGCCGGCGGCGAGCACGAGCATGTCGGCCAGGCAGCCTTCCG
>CANNUR010000344.1 GCA_947523045.1 uncultured Prosthecobacter sp. | reverse complement strand
CCCCGCGGGCGACCGCCCTGCTGCTGGTGGCACGTCGCCCCGAAGCGCTGGAGGCCGTGCGCACCGACTGCCTGGCCCGGCACCCGCAACTGCGGGTGGAAATCTGCGCCGCCGACCTCGCCGATCCGGACGGTCGCGAGACCCTGCGAGCCCAAGTGGCCAGGGGCGACTGGAATCTGCTCGTCAACAATGCCGGCATGGGCGACTACGGGCCGGTGGCCACGGCCGATCCGGCCAAGCTGCGCCTCATGATCGATCTCAACGTCACCGCGCCAGTGCTGCTGGTGAACGCGCTGCTGCCGCTGCTGGCGCGACCGGCCGGTATTTTGAATGTGAGTTCCCTGGCCGGCGAACTGCCACTGCCCGAGGCGGCCTGCTACGCAGCCAGCAAGGCCTTTGTCACCCGCTTCTCCGAGGCCTTGCGACTCGAGCTCGCCGGGCAGGGGGTGAGTGTCTCCTGCCTGTGCCCGGGGCCGACCCCGACGGCCTTCAGTCGCACTGCCCGCCGGTCCGACGGGGGCGACACCGATCGCAGTGGCCAGGACCTGCTGCGCCAGCCGCCCGAGCGCGTCGTGGCCGCCGGGCTGAAGGCGCTGGCGACCGATCGCGCCTGCGTTTATCCCGGCACCGGCGTGGCCTTGGCGGCGCGACTGTTCCGCCATTTGCCGCGCGCTCTGCTGCGCCGGCTCTTGCAGCGGCGACTGGAACGCGGCAAACTGGGCGACACCCCCGCGCCATGAGAGACGAGACCCCCACCACGCCGCTGTCCGACGCGAACCCGCCGCCGTCCGCCCCGGGCTGGATCGCGGCCCTGTCGCGCCTGCTGCTGCTGGTCGTTCTCGCCCTGCTGCTGGTCCTGCCGTTCACGCCCTTTGCCGGCAAGATCAAGAACGCCCTCAAGGAGCTGATTCAGGCCTGGAAGGAGGAGCGTTCGCAGGTGCAACCGCCCTCGGCCCAGCAGGCTCCGGAGCCGCCGCGCGAGATCATCAAGGAAGTCATCAAAGAGGTCGTCAAGGAGGTGCCAGCTCCGCCGCCGCCGCTGCCCGAGGCCTACATCCCGCGCAAGGAAATCGATGTCGCCACCCTCTACAACGGCATCACCGTGCGCACGAACCTGCTGACAGAGCAGGGGACCTACGCCAGCCTGGAGCGGCTCGATCCCGAGGCCTACCGCGCCGAATTCCAACTGTCGATCCGCGTGCCCAAGGCCAACCAGAGCCTGCAGGAGTTGTCGCGCATCAATCCGGCCCTGCCCACGGTGCTGCCCGGCCTGGAGGCGATGCTGCCGGCCGCCAAGGTGTCGGGTTTCTACCACAAGCTCTACGAAAACAAGACCAGCGCCGTTCAGCGCGACCTGACCCGGCTGAACCGGCTGCTCGATCGCCACAACTTCTTCGACTGCGAGACCATCCTCGAACTCAGCCACCCGGTCTCCCAGCGCAAGGCCCTGCTGATTCAGTCGGAAATGGATGTGGTGGCCGACGGCTCCGATGGCGACCGCATGCCGACGCTCGACGAGTACATTTACCTGTCGGACTACTACCAGCCCTTCACCAGCTATGCCTGGGCGAAGCGCAGCAAGACGCCGAACCCGCTGCTGGCGCGTTGGGAGGCGCGACTAAAAAAGGCCAAGGAGGAATTCGCCATCAAGGGGCTCAGTGTTCAGCGCAACCGCGAGCTGCGCGCCCTGATTGAGCAGCTCGATCTGGAGGTGAAGGATCTGAAGGCGCGCAGCAGCCTGATCGCTGAAAAGGATCCCTTCATTGTCATCTCGCTGCTGTTCCGGCCCTATGCCGACACCAATCCGCACACGCCAAAGGTGGGCGATTACGCGGTCGTCATCCACGAGGGCAAGCTGTACCCGGCCATCTGTGGCGACTATGGACCAACCCAGAAGATGGGCGAGGCCTCGCTATTCATGGCCAAGACGATCAATCCGAAGGCCACACCCTACCGGCGACCGGAGAGCGATCTGAAGGTGACCTACCTGATCTTCCCGGGCACGGCCGAGCGACCCTTTGGTCCGCCCGATCTGGAGCACTGGCACGCCCGCTGCGCCGCATACCTGGAGGAGATCGGCACGACGAACGCGGCCGCCGTGCTGCATCGCTGGGAGGATCCGTTCAAGAAACCGGAACCCGTGGTGGTGGCGCCGGCCACCGGCGGAGCAGGGGACCCGGCGGCGGGGACGCCCCCGGCAACGCCCAGCGCGCCTGCTGGCAGCGCGGTGCCAAGCGCCGCCACCAGTCCAACGAGTCCGACGAGTCCGACAAGTCAAACAGGTCAGACGACACCGCCAGCCCCCGGTACTCCGAACACCCCAGACGCCACTCTGCCGCCGGCAGCCAGCCCGAACCCACCAGTGCCACCCGCGCCAGTTCCGGCGCCTTCACCCGCCTCAGGAACGCCGGCTCCAGCTCCTCCAGGATCAAGGCCACGTTCTGCGGACCCTCCGGTTCCAGCAGTTCGCAAAGCGCGTTCACCTCCGGAAGCTTCTTCTCCGGATCTTCCATAAGGGCCTTCAAGCGTTCCGCCAGTGGCCGCCAAGCAGGTTCCTCGGTCATGCTGCGTACAGTGAAAATCCGTCCGGTGCGGGAAATGAGCGCTTATCCACGACGCGCCCGTCGCTGGCGTGTACCACCACGATCGCGCCCGGCAAGTGCCTGGCCAATTCCATGGT
>CANNUR010000343.1 GCA_947523045.1 uncultured Prosthecobacter sp. | reverse complement strand
TCGGGGTTCGAGATCTCCGAGCCAGCGGGCACGACGCGGACGCCACGGTAGTTGCCCGAATCGCGGGCGTAGATCAGTGCACGAGCCCCAGGCACACTCTGCGGCTGGGTATTGGCATAGCTGTCGATACCGGCATTGGGAGCCGAGTTGACCGCGCGGGTTTCGGAATCGACCTGACCGTGATCACGGTTCAGGCGCCCCCTGAGGCTGTCTTTGGGAATGACCGGGTTGCCGCTCTGATCAAAGCGCCCAAGGGCACCGTCACGGCTGAAAGCCCACCATCTTGGCGCCTGCAGGGCCGGGTGGATGTGCTTGGAGCCATCGGCGCGGTCGTATTCAACTCGGTAGGAGCCTGCGACGACCAGGTCGGGTGCAGGGGCCTGGCCGGCATTGAGATTGAACTCGATGGTTTGAACCGGTTCCGCAGACTCATAATCATGGGTGTCGTAGATTTCGATGCTCACCGGACCTCCCGAGAATTCAAGGGGTTGATTGCGATCCACGGTGAAGAATTCCGAGATCAGGTCGAGATTGAGGATGCGATCATACAGACCGGAGCCAGCGTTGAGATCGTAGCCCGTGTCCGCAGGCATGTTGGCTCCCTCCCCGGAGAACTGCTTGGCGCGTCGCCCCAGGGCGAATTTGCGGAAGGAGGCAAACCCACCGACCTCGGGCGTGCCGTCCGGCTCGAAGATCGGCTGCGAGGACTTGAGCACGGCCACGCCGTCGCCGCTGCCGCCTTTGAAGAAGTCCCGGCCGTTGATTTCAATGTTGGTGAGGTTGCGCACCACCACCGTCATGTTCGGGATGATTTGAGAGTAACCCACCATGGGGCAGAAAAACTCCAGGTGGAGCATGGCCTGGATACGCTTCTGATTGGGCTCCAGCGGCGTGTTGGGGACGAGCGTGTAATTCCAGTTTCTTGGATCATAACCCGGATGGGCGGTCGTTGCGCGAATCGGGTCGCCGGCGGCGATGGTTCCATACTTGCCCGGAGTCAGCGCGGTGAGCGGGGGATAATTCGAATAGTAGCGCGACTTGATGCCGCCATTGCTCCTGGCGCCGTTCCAGAAGACGGCATCCAGATTCGTAAAGCGGAACTCGCCGAGGCCGATTTCACTGAGTTCGGCGGCGCGGATGACGAACTCATTGTTCACACCCTCGTTGATTTCCAACGCCGTGCGGCCGCCGCTGACATCGGGGCTGTTGGGATCAAAGGGGGGAATGATGTAGTCCCTGTCCTCCGCACCCGGGCTTGTGTCCTTCTGGGGAATGCGCCAGCTGTACATGTCGGGCTGACCGTCGGCGGTGCAGATGAAGTGCAGGCCGATTTCACTGATGCTGATGAAGCGTCCGAAGCCCTGGACCGTCGTCCCCCCCACGCGCCAGCGGGAGGGCGTCACCTGGCCATGGCCGGGCAGGAAGCGATCGTAGACGGGATCGTTGCTGCGGCTCTGCGATCTGCCGTTATCGCGGGTGGAGTTGGGGTTGCGGGCAATGCCGTCGGTGTAGGTTTTTTTGTCGGCATACACCTGGTCACGGCGCTGGTAGGTTTCCGGCCACCTCACGCTGTTGTCATTGGAGTTGTTGGCGTTGTTGCCGACCGTGACAAAGGTCGGCCATTCGTTGCGATTCTGCGGCACAAAGAAGCTGTCGTACAGGTTGGTACTGCGAATGTAGTCAAAGAACTGCACGGCAAGCTGCTTGGCATTCAAGTTGCCATGCTTTTGGGCAAAGGACTGGGGTTCGACGCCAGCGCTGGAGGTGGCCGTGGGAAACGGCCTGGACAGAAGCTTGTCGATCATGCCGAGGAGCAGCTGATTTCGCGGAATGTTGATGTCCGTCTCCATGGCGTTGCCGGATCCCTGGATGGTCCGCGCCTGAGTGCGCTGGAAAATGTAGGAATTGCTGGGTGAACCGATGCGCGAGCAGAATTCGATGAGGTTGTCGAAGCCCGTGCGCAGTGAGGTGTTGGACGAAATGGGCCACATGGCGATGCGCGGCAGGCCGAAGAGGTTGATCTCGCTGGCACGGCTGTGGGCGGTGAGGAAGGCCGCGGAACGCTCGAGGCTGTCGCGATTGAACAACAGGACGTCCCCGGCATTGTTGTTGTTGAGGACGCGCCGGTTGCCGGAAACCGTCTGGGCGAAGAGCAGTTCATCGACGCTGGCGTAGAGTCGCTCCCCGGCGGCCTGCTCAATGGCGATCGGTGTGGCTTCGGTGGTGTCGGCGGTCGGCTGGCGGTCCTGCTCGAAGGTGCGCGTGCCGGCAAGGCTGCCACCGGTGTGAATGCGCGGGATCAGATCATAGAGCCGCTCCTTGACAGCGAGGGCGCGCGAGAGGGCCGGACCGGTGATGCGGCCGCTCGGGCTGACGATCAGGTAGCCGCCGGGGAAGTAATCCTCGCGCTCGTAGCCGGCGATAAAGGTCGTCTCAGGGTCAGCCTCAAACGCCTTGAGCATGTCGCTATGGAGCTGCTCATCGACCACGTCATGCACCTGATTGATATAGAGCGGCACGTCGCGGCGGCCGGCCAGCGCCGGCTCAATCTGCAGCAGCGCGTCGCCCATGCCCTTCGGCTCGTGCTGGACCACGACCTGCACGTTCATCGGGCGGACGTTGGCCGTCAGGCCGGTGATGTCGCTGACGTTTTCCGGGTTGGCGACGATCACGACGTCCTGCAGGCCCAGCGCCTGATAGCGGCGCAGTTGGCTGATCAGCAG
>CANNUR010000342.1 GCA_947523045.1 uncultured Prosthecobacter sp. | reverse complement strand
CGATGCCCCCCTCCTGATTAATCTGGGTGTTGCGATGGAAGCCCGTGGCGACCAACTGCTCGCTTGTGGCACCGGGCAGCAGGTCGCCGGCGAGTTGCTCAATCGTGAACTGATCAAAGGGCTGGTCGGCATTGAAGGCACGGATGACCCAGTCGCGGTAGGGCCAAATGCTGCGCGGGGCGTCGATGCTGTAGCCATTGCTGTCGGCATAGCGGGCCTGGTCGAGCCACCAGCGCCCCCAGCGTTCGCCATAGCCGGCACTGCCGAGCAGGCGCTCGACCTCGGCGGCCTCGTCGCCCGAGGCGAGAAAGCGGTCGATTTCCTCCGGAGTGGGCGGCAGGCCGGTGAGGTCGAGGGCGAGGCGGCGCAGGCGGGTTTCCGGGGCGGCCGGCGGCGAAGGTTTCAAGCCGGCCTTGGCCAGGCGGTCCAGAATGAAGGCATCGATCGGATGCGGGGCACCGTCGATCTTCGGCACCGGGGCGCGCACGGGGGCAAGGTAGGCCCAGTGGCGGTCGTCGCTGGGTTTTTCCTCGGTGGGAGCGATCGCTCCCTCCTGCACCCACAGGCGCAGCAGGTCGATCTGCGCGGAGTCGAGCGGGCCGCGCTTGTAGGGCATTTGCGGGATTTCGTCGTGGTTGCCGGTGACCACCTGCAGCAGCAGGCTGGCCTCGGGCTGACCGGGGGCGAGGGCGCTGCCGCGGCCGCCACCCTTGCGGGCTGCCGCGGCGGTATCGAGGCGCAGGCCGGCCTTTTGGGTGCTGGCGCCGTGGCATTTCACGCAGTGCGTCTGCAGCAGCGGTTTCACCTGGGTCAGGTAATCGACCGCCGCCGGTAGGGGCAGCGGGGCGAGCAGGGCGGCGCAGAGCAGGGCGGGCGACGGACGCATGGAAGGAGTATTCGAAGCTTGGGGCGACGGGCTTTCAACGTGGGGCACCCGCCTTTCTCACATGGCTCGGTCGCGGCTGGCGGAAACGGCAGTAGACGGGCCGATAAAAAAACACCGCACTCGCGCGGGGCGGGTGCGGTGCCGTGGGATTCGATCCCCAAAGGATTACTTGGCTTCCTTCTTCTTTTTCTTGGCGGGGGCGGCGGCGAACTCCTCCTTGCTGAGGCTGCCGTCCTTGTCCTTGTCCTTGGCGCCGAAGGCTTTTTCGGCCATGGCGGCGTCCTTGGCGCCCTTGGTGAACTCTTCCTTGCTCAGCTTGCCGTCGCCGTTGGCGTCCTTGCGGGCGAAGACCTTTTCAGGGTCCTGCTTCTTCTTTTCCTGGGCGGAGGCGTCGAGGGTGAAGCCGGCGAAGACGGCGAGGGTGAGGAGGGATGCGATGACTTTCATGATGTCTGGGTGTGTTGGTTTGAAAGCGCCGGGTTTTGGCGGGGCCAGCCCTGTGCGATGCGCCTTTAACGCGGAGCTTGCGCGGCAGTTTCAGGAATTTTTCGGGTCCGACAAAAAGCGGGCGCGCAGGTGCTTCAAATGCCAGCTCGCCTCGGTAGGCTTGCCGGTGGCCTGTTCCATGATCTCGCCGGGCAGGGCGGCGCCGCCCCTGGCATGCACCTTGTCGCGTAGCCAGGCGAGCAACGGGGTGTAGTCGGCGCGCTCCAGGCCGGCGGAGATCCGGCGCTGCTTGCGGGCGGCGGCGAAGAGCTGGGCGGCGTTGAGGTTGCCGAGGGTGTAGGTGGCAAAGTAGCCGAGGCCGCCCATGCTCCAGTGGATGTCCTGCAGGCAGCCATGCGCGGCGTCGGGCGGAGTTAGGCCGAACAGTTCGCGGAAGGCCTCGTTCCACGCCTCCGGCACCTGGGCCACCGGCAGTTCACCGCGGATGAGGCGTCGCTCAATCTCGAAGCGCAGCAGGATGTGCAGGTCGTACGTGGCCTCATCGGCCTCGACGCGGATGAAGGAGTAGCGGGCGCGGTGCAGGTGGCGCAGGAAGTCATCCAGGCGGATCTTCTTCAGGTGCGGGAACAGTTCCTTGGCGCGTGGCAGCCACTTTTCCCAGAAGGGACGTGAGCGGCCGACATGGTTTTCCCAGAGCCGGCTCTGCGATTCATGGATGCCGAGCGAGCAGGCGGTGCCGGAGGGCAGGCCGAAGTCGTCGACCGGCAGGCCCTGCTCATAGAGGCCGTGGCCGGCCTCGTGCAGCACGCCGAAGAGTGAGGAGGTGAAGTCGCTTTCGTCGTAGCGGGTGGTCAGGCGCACGTCGCGCGGGCCGAGGGTGGTGCAGAAGGGATGGGCGGTGGTGTCGATGCGGCCGCAGTTGAGGTCGAAACCGATGCTGGCGGCGATTTCGGCATTGAGCTGCTGCTGTTTCGCCACCGGGTAGCGGCCGCGCAGCAGGTCGGGCTTGCGCCTTGCGCTGCGCGCCACCGCCTCGCGGGCGATGCCGGCCAGCTCCGGGCGCAGGCGGTCGAAGAGTTCCGCAATTTCGAGGGTGCGGGCGCCGCGTTCGTAGGTTTCCAGCAGGGCATCGTAGGGTTCATCGGCATAGCCCCAGAGATCGGCCTTGCGCCGGGCCAGGTCGACCAAGGCCTGCAGGTGCGGGGCGAAACCGCTGAAATCGGACCGGCGGCGTGCCTCGGTCCAGGCGGCCTTGGCGTGGGCGCAGACCGTGCTCTCCTCCTGAACCAGGCGCTGTGGCAGACGCACGGCGCGCTCGTACTGGCGACGCAGCTCGCGCAGGTTGCCGGCGTGCAGGGGATCGGCTTCGGCCTCGGCCTTGTCGAGCAGGCGACGGAAGGC
>CANNUR010000341.1 GCA_947523045.1 uncultured Prosthecobacter sp. | reverse complement strand
CTTCCATACCACCCATGTCCGGCATTTGTAGATCCATGAAGACCAGGTCATAACTGCCTCCCTCGGCTTTCTGAATCGCCTCACGGCCATCGTTGGCGACCTCGACCTCGGTGTAGCCGAGGCGGTGCAGCAGCATGACGGCGATCTTCTGATTGAGGGGCTGATCCTCGACGAGCAGGATGCGCGCGGGATGCAGCGAGGCAAAGCTTTCGGGGGAGGCCGGCAGCAGGCCGACCGGGCGGCTCTTGCGCGAGGGCGCCTGGGCGCCGTCGGAACGGAAGACCTGGTTGAGGTCGGGCGGCCGGTTCCAGGCGCTGCCGGCGGTGGGCAGCGGTGTCGTGACCGGCCGCGGCGGCGAGCCGGCGGGGCTGACCGACGGAGCGTTGTCGAACCTCGCCAGCTCGAGCGGCGGCGGTGGTGGCATCTTCAGCAGCTCGGCAAGGCAGCGCAGCAGCTCGCGGTGCTTGACCGGCTTGGCGAGTTTCTTGACGCGGGTGTGGCCGAGCGGCACAAAGCGAGCGCGCAGTTTCCAGCGCGACAGCGGCACCAGCAGCAGGATGCCGGCGCGCTTGCGGGCGGCGGCGAGAATGAAGGGGGCCGCGGCGGCCGGGCGCAGGGCGCTGATGTCGAAGACAAAGACGCTGTTGGCATCGAGCACGGCGGCGAGTTCCTCGGCCGAGGCGCAGGGCGAGAGCACGGGCTGGGCGCTCCATTCATGCAGGTTTTGATGCAGGATGTAGCGGGTCGTCGCGTGCGGACTGTGGTACACGATGCGCTTGCCGCGCAGGATCTCCTCCCAGGCCAGTTCGTCTTCGGTGACCGTGTCGTCGAGCGCGGCGCGCAGGGGCACCTCAAAGAAGAAATCCGAGCCCTGGCCCTCCTGGCTGGAGACGCTGATGACACCGCCCATCAACTCACACAGGCGCTTGCAGATCGCCAGGCCGAGGCCGGTGCCGGTGTGCCGGCGGTTGGTGTCGGTGTCGGCCTGGGTGAAGGCCTCGAACAGGTGGGCGATCTTGTCGGAGGGAATGCCGATGCCGGTGTCGCGCACCGAGAAGTGCAGGTGCGGCACGTCGCCCTGCTCGCCGTGACGGCTGACCAGGCGGGCAAGGATGAGGATTTCCCCGCCCTTGTCGGTGAACTTGATGGCGTTGCCGACCAGGTTGACGAGGATCTGCTTGAGCCGCTGGAAGTCGCCAAAGAAGAACCGCGGCAGGGAGCGGTCGACGTGGGTGTTGAGCTCGATGTGCTTCTCGGCCACGCGCGAGGAAAAAACATCGGCCACATCGGCAAGCAGCTTCTCCATCTCCACAGGAGTGTTTTCGATCTCCATCTTGGCGGACTCAATCTTGGAGAAATCGAGGATCTCGTTGATGACATGCAGGAGCGACTCGCCCGAGGAGCGGATCATGCGCACCAGCTCCTCCTGTTCCTCGTTGAGACCGGCCTCGATGAGCAGCGAGGCCGTGCCGATGATGCCGTTCATCGGCGTGCGGATCTCGTGACTCATGCTGGCGAGGAAATCGCCTTTCGCCGCAGTTGCCACCTCGGCCTGCCAGCGTGCCTGCTGGAGTTCCTCCAGAAGGTGGCGGCGGCGCTCGTCCTCCAATTGAAAGGCCGTAATGGCCTCGTTGAACTGACACTGCAGTTCATCGAGATCGTCGCTGCCGACGACATGCAGGCGGTGACCAAGGTTGCCCTCGCCAAGCGCATGAAAGCCCTGCTTCAGGGCATTGATCTTGCGCATGAAACCCCAGCCGAGCAGATAGAAGACAAGGCCGGCAAAAATGAGTCCCACAACGACTCCCAGCACCGGTGTGACCAGGCGCGGAAAGTAAATGAGGTGATGAAACTGCACTCGCGGCTGGCGGGCAATGAGCACGGCCACCGCACGCCCCTCAGGCCCGTCCATCGGCGCACCGGCAGCCAGCCAGCCATGGGCAATGTCCAGATTGGATCCCATGGTCAGCGGGTCGTCCCCCATCACCAGGAAGGACCCCTCCATGACGCGAAAAATGATTTCCTGAGTCTGGTTGGCATCGGGTTCCTGAAGCACCTCCTCGGTCTGTGCCGGGCGGACTTCAAGGTAAGGCACCTTGGCCAGAGCCTCACCGGCGCGCGCAATGCTGGGTGTGGCGATCTCAAGACGAAGGCCAAGCTGCTGAATGTCGGAGGGAGCATCCACTGTGCGCAGACGCATTTTCAGCCGGTTGGCGGCTGCTTCCGTGAGTTCGGCGATGCTCAAGGGCACGGGACCATGTGCATCGAGTCGTCGCAATTCCGTCTGCGCCGCCTGAACCACCGACCCCAGGTAGGCGCGCTGGGCAGCCTGCAAAACCTGCAACTCCTGCCAGAGCGAAACCAAGGCTGTCACGGCTGCCGCCGCGGCGATGGCGAGGATGCCAAAGGCCATGAACCGGCCAGGAAGACTGACGTGCAACTTCATCAGTGGCTCGATTGAAACTGGCCCTCCCCGGCCATGCAGCGACGGACCGCAGCGATCAGCTGGTCAAAGGTGTAGGGCTTCGGCAAAATGTCCGAAAAGCCGATCGCCTGACACATCTCGCGGGCGTTGTCCTGAAAGTAGCCACTGCAAGCAACGATCGGCAGATCCTGATTCTGCTTGCGCACCCGCTCCAGCACTTCAAAGCCGGAGAGGCCACCGGGCATGCTCAGATCCAGCACCACCACGTCGATCGGCGAGGCCTCGGACTGTTGATTGAGAACCTCCAGCGCAGC
>CANNUR010000340.1 GCA_947523045.1 uncultured Prosthecobacter sp. | reverse complement strand
GGCGGGGGTGCCACACCAGTCGTGCATTTCCCTGGCAAAAGGAGCCACCACCTCGCGCGGCTCGGGCCAAACCCCGCGGTCACCGGTGTCGGTGATCCAGGTGTCGAGGGCGGCGCGCAGGCGCGCGAGCGCCTCGCGATGCTCGGGTTGGTTCGAATCCACGAGGTTGCGGATTTCGTGGGGATCGCTCTCCAGGTCGAACAACTCCTCACACGGCCCGCGCCGTTCCATGAGCTCCAGCGGCGGCCCGCTGAGCCGACCCGCGGCGTGCAGCTCGCGCATGACCGGCAGGATGGGAAAACACTTCTCCTTGTAGCGGTTGAGCGAGGCGAAGGTGGGGCCCTCACTGAAGGTGCGGATGTAATGGTAGCGGCCGTCATGCACGGAGCGCAGGCGCTGCTCGGTCTCGTCGATGCGATCGCGCGCGGCAAAGGCGTAGCACCGAGGCGGATCCTCGTTGGCACCGAGGAAAACCCTTCCCTGCAGCAGCGGCGGCCGCTCGACACCGGCGAGGGCCAGGGTCGTGGCTGTCAGGTCAATCAGGCTGATCAGACGATGGCTCACACCACCCGCGCGGTACTGCGGCGGCGGCGGATGGTTCTTTGGCCAGGCGAGGATCATCGGCACACGCAGGCCGCTGTCGTAGCACCAGTGGATGCCGCGTGGTTCCAACCGCCCGTTGTCGCCAAAAAAGATGACGATCGTGTCGTCCTCGAGTCCATCGGCGCGCAACCGGTCGAGCACCCAGCCGATGCGCCGGTCCATGCCGGCGACCGAGTTCCAGTAGCGCGCCCATTCCGCGCGCACCACCGGGTGATCCGGGTAGTAGGGCGGCGGGGTCACGCTCTCGGGCGTGGCATGGCGTTCGTGCTCACGCTCGCCGACCCATTCGACGCGCTCCTTGCTGGCCGACTGACGATCGTAGATGTCGTACTCGTTTTCGTGGGAATTGACCACGGCGAAGAAGGGCCGGTCCTTGGGCAGGTCCGACCAGTCGGCGGCACCGGCCTGGTAGATCGGCCCCTCGTTGACGAAGTTAAGATCGAGCTTGCCGGTGCCGATCTGCAAATCGCCGATGGTCTTGAGGTTGGCCGTGTGATAGCCGGCGGCGGCCAGCCGGTGGGTGATCGGACGCACCCCGGGCGGCAGGCGAAAGGCGCCGTCGCGGTGCGCGCGCATCGGGTGGGTGTCCGTGCTCGTCTGGTACATCCCCGTGAAAAAGGCCGAGCGACTCGGCGCGCAGGCGGGGTTGGTGGCGATGACCTGGGTGAAGCGCAGGCCGCGTGCGGCGAGGGCGTCAAGATTTGGCGTGTGCGCGTCGGCAGCGCCGTAGCAGCCGAGGTCATGGCCGAGGTTTTCGCCAATGAGCCAGAGGATGTTGGGCGGCCGGGCGTCGGCGGCGCCGGTCAGGAGCAGCAGAAGCAGGAGGCGTTTCATCAGTCGATGCGGTTCATGTGTTCGTCATAACGCCGACCGTTGTCACGCCACCAGCGCAGGGCCTCGGCGGCATCACTGAAGGGTTCGGCGCGGACGTCCGCGAGTCGCCACTGAAGCTCGCTCATCGCCTGCTCGCGAATGCCAGGATCGGTGAGCGCCAAGGCGCGCATGAGGGCCGGAATGGCAGCCTTGACGTTTTCGCGGGTCAATTCCTGGAAACTGCCGGAACGGATGCTGGGATCGGCCGAGCCGAGTCCGTGTTCAAAAACGGGAATGCGCGACTCGGTTTCCTGATCGCGCACAAACTGCAGGGCTGCTTGACGCACTTCCGGATCCGAGTCGTCGAGTCCGCGGACAAAAGCCTTGATCTGAGCCGGGCCACTGTTGCCGACAAGTTTCTGCAGTCCGAGAATGCGTTCCTCCGGAGCGGCCCGGTCGAGCAGGTGCAGGATCAGCTCCACCAGGACAGCCGTGTCCTCATGGCTGCGCGCCTCTTCGAGCACTTCATCGCGCGCCGAGCTGGCGCCAGCAGCCTCCCACCTGCGGATCCAATCGGCCACCCGTCTGGCTTGGTCGGCCGACAAACGCAGCGCCCTCGCTGCTTCAACCCCAGCGACCGGGGGATGGAAGGCCGGCGGCTCGGCTTTGGTGGGGTTCGGACGTTCCGCAGCCACAACGGGCGCTGGAACCGGTGCCATTTCGTCCGACTCGAGCCACCAAAAAAGGACCGCCGACAGCCCGAGGGCTGTGGTCAGCAGAAGCAGCCAAAAACGCCGGGATGAAGCCTGTTGCATGCCTCACTGCTGAACGGGGCGCAGCGCAAATCAAACGCAATTCGCCCTCCGCGGCCGGCGCAGGGCCGGCGACGGAGGGCGGTCCATTCAGTTTGGAGCCCCTGCCCTGGGCGCCCCGAGGCTGACTCCGCCGCTTTCGGGATCGAGATCAGCCGAGCGATTGCTGTGGAAGAAGCCATAGCCGGCAGGTCCACTGAAGCCCTTGCGCAGGAGGATGCCTTTGTAGGCCGGCTTGGCGGCCACGGGACTGGTCCAGTTGGGGGTGAACGTGCCCGAGAAGAGGCCCGTGCGCGGACTGAGGGTGAGGGTGTAGCTGCTGTCCGTGGCTGGCATCTTGGTCACGATGTTGCCCGCAATCCGGAAATTGCGGATCCAAAGCTCCGGGAACAGTTTGCCGTCATGGAAATTCAGCTCGGCATTGCCTTCGGGCATCGGCGACATCGTCAGCTCCAGCTGGTCCTGGGCTGACAGGTTGATGTCATAAAGCGCGCCCGAGAGGCCGAGTTTAATGCCCGACGGCCAGCCGGCCGTGTAGAGCTG
>CANNUR010000339.1 GCA_947523045.1 uncultured Prosthecobacter sp. | reverse complement strand
GTCTGCTCGAGCGGCTGGTCGAGCCGGAACGCGCCATCATTTTCCGCGTGCCGTGGATCGACGACAGCGGCCGGGTGCGCGTGAACCGCGGCTACCGGGTCCAGATGAACAGCGCGATCGGTCCCTACAAGGGGGGGCTGCGCTTCCATCCGACCGTGAACCTGAGCGTGTTGAAGTTCCTGGCGCTTGAACAGGTATTGAAAAACTCGCTGACGACCCTGCCGATGGGCGGCGGCAAGGGCGGTGCCGATTTTGATCCCAAGGGCTGCAGCGACAACGAGGTGATGCGCTTCTGCCAGTCTTTCATGACCGAGCTGTATCGTCACATTGGTCCGGCCATCGACGTGCCGGCGGGCGACATCGGCGTCGGTGCCCGTGAGATTGGCTTCATGTACGGCCAGTACAAGCGGCTTGCCAACGAGTCGTCCTGCGTGCTCACCGGCAAGGGCCTGGCCTACGGCGGCAGCCTGATCCGTCCCGAGGCGACCGGCTACGGCTGCGTCTATTTCGCTCAGGAAATGCTCAAGCGCCGCGATGCGACGTTTGACGGTCGGCGCGTGGCAATCTCGGGATCGGGCAACGTCTCCCAGTTTGCCGCTGACAAGTGCATGGAGTCGGGTGCCAAGGTGGTCTCAATGTCGGATTCCAACGGCACGGTGCACATTCCCGAGGGGATCACCCGCGAGCAGCTCGACTGGCTGGTCGATCTGAAGAACCGCCGGCGCGGCCGCATCGTCGAATTGGCCCGTCACTTCAACCTCCCCTATCTGGAAAACCAGCGCCCTTGGGGCATTGCCTGTGACATCGCGCTGCCCTGTGCCACCCAAAACGAGCTGAACGAAGATGAAGCGCGCACACTGGTGAAAAACGGCTGCTTCTGCGTCGCCGAGGGCGCCAACATGCCGTCGACCCTGGGGGCGGTGGAAGTCTTCCTGGCCGCGCGGATCCTCTACGCGCCGGGCAAGGCGGCCAACGCCGGTGGCGTGGCCACCAGCGGCCTGGAGATGAGCCAGAATGCCCTGCGCCTGTCGTGGTCGCGGGGTGAGGTTGACGAGCGTCTGCATGCCATCATGCAGAGCATCCACCACTCCTGCCTGGAGTACGGCACGGAGGCGGATGGCTTTGTCAACTACGTCAAGGGCGCCAACATCGCCGGCTTTGTCAAGGTGGCCGACGCCATGCTCGCCCAGGGCGTGGTTTGAAAAAGCTGTGCCGGGCGCCGCACTGGTGCGGCGCCCTTGGCGGGCCGGTGTGAGCCGTGCACCGGCTAAAAGCCTTGAGTCAGCGAGCAGGCGTTGCCATGCCCGCCCACCGCGGGAACCCGCGGTCACGAAACTCAGATCGCGGCGGCGGCGTCCTCGCAGTTGTCGTCGGCGATCGGCTTCAGGATCATGCCGGCAGCGACGGTGTTATTGGTCTGCTCGTCGACGAGGACGAAGCTGCCGGTGATGCGGTTGTGCGCGTAGGCGTCGAAGAAGATGGGCGAGGCGCAGCGGATGCGCACGCAGCCGATGTCGTTGAGACCAAACTCCTGGCTGTCCTGGCTCTTTTCCAGCGTGCTGATGTTCACCTTGTAGAGCACGTCGGTGACGATGGCGCGCACGTCGTTGGTGGTGTGGCGCAGGTGGAAGCGGCCGCGCGGCTTGAGGGTCTTCTTGTCGCTGAACCAGCAGATCATGGCGTCGAACTCCTGCTCGGTGTGCACGGGTTCGCTGGCCTTGACGATCATGCCGCCGCGGCTGGTGTCGATCTCGTCGGCGACGGTGAGGCTGTAGCTGAGCTGGGGAATGGCCTCGTCCTGCGGGCCGGCGAAGGTGTGGATGCCGGTGATGCGGGTTTTCATGCCCGACGGCAGCACGCTGACCTCGTCGCCGACGCGGAAGGTGCCGCTGGCCATGCGGCCGGCGAAGCCGCGGTAGTCGTGCAGGTTGCCGAGCTTGGGATCCTCGGCATCGGAGATCGGGCGGATGACCCACTGGACGGGGAAGCGCGCCTTGTCGGCGGCGGTTTCGGCACGCACCTGCACGGTTTCAAGGTGCTCGAGCAGGCTAGGGCCGTCGTACCAGTCCGTTTTGGTGGAGCGCTCGACGACGTTGTCGCCGTTGAGGGCGCTGATCGGGATGGGGCGGATGTTCGGCGTGTACTCCAGGCCCTGGGCGAAGGCCATGTAGTCGGCGACGATCTTGTGGTAGGTGTCCTCGTCGAAGTCGACGAGGTCCATCTTGTTGACCGCCAGGACGATCTGATTGATGCGCAGCAGGCTGGCCAGGTAGGTGTGGCGCATGGTCTGCTCGATGACGCCGAGGCGGGCGTCGACGAGGATGATGGCGAGGTCGGCGGTCGAGGCGCCGGTGACCATGTTGCGGGTGTACTGAATGTGGCCCGGGGTGTCGGCGATGATGAACTTGCGCTTCGGCGTGGCGAAGTAGCGGTAGGCGACGTCGATCGTGATGCCCTGTTCGCGTTCGGCGCGCAGGCCGTCGGTCAGCAGCGCCAGATTGACGTGGGCGTCGCCGCGGCGCTTCGAGGATTCCTCGACGGCGAGCAGCTGGTCTTCAAAGATCGACTTCGAGTCGTACAGCAGGCGGCCGATGAGCGTGCTTTTGCCGTCGTCCACGGAACCGGCCGTGGTGAAGCGGAGCAGGGAGGATTCGGCGGCGTCGACCACGGGTGTCGACTGTGGAAGATCGGAGATGGAAGATGGCATGGAAGATGGAAGATGGAAGATGGGAGATGGAAGATCAGGAGGAGCGTTGTTCGGTGGAGCGGAGCAGACC
>CANNUR010000338.1 GCA_947523045.1 uncultured Prosthecobacter sp. | reverse complement strand
ATAGAATTGTTAGTGAATGGCTCAAAGAACATCCGCGGAAAGGGCTTCCTGCGCCATGGGTGAAGGAAAAGTGGCGGGATAGCGATTGGGCCATTGCTCAAATTTGTGGCCGCGATGGTAGATTGTCGGTCGAGCAAGTGAGGGCGATACGTCAACTTGCCAGAGAATATTCAGTCGAAGAAATATCCTCCCGCATAGGAGCAAAAAATACCGCACAAGTTCAGCGTGTCCTTGATGGTAAAACGTATTCGAGAGTTGAATAGTGAAGTGTTATCGAAGCAGGGGCAGCTGAGTATGCAGCCGATGAGGCGCATTTTTCGTTCGCTGCACTCACTGAAAATCCGGCGGATATGAGATCGTGCGTGACGTGAAAATACCAGGAGTGCTCTGTTCCAGATACGTCCCAATTGATCTCTGTAGAGTGGCTCCGAGGTTTGCGGGCAGTCAAGCCCGCGTTGTGGCCAACGCGCCTACGGGGAGGCGGCTGAGACAATCTGAAATCAAGAATCAAGAATCAAGAATCAAGAATCAAGAATCAAGAATCCCCCATCCCCCGCCGTGAGCCGTCTCAGGTCTCGAAGTACGTGTAACCGCGCAGGCCGGCGTCGTAGGCGCCCATGATCTCGCGGCGTTCGGCGGCGGTGATGCGCTTGGAGACGACGGCGCTTTCGGCGAGGTTGCGGAAGCGGGTGGCGAGGTCCTTGGGGTCGTATTCGACGTAGCTGAGGACTTCGGAGACGCTGTCGCCCTCCTGCTCGCGGCGGTACTTGAGCTTGCCGCCCTCGAGGCTGACGCTGACGACGTTGGTGTCGCCAAGCAGGTTGTGGAGGTCGCCGAGGGTTTCCTGGTAGGCGCCGACGAGGAAGATGCCGAGCATGTAGTCGTCGCCCTTGTCGAAGTTCGGGTCGTGCAGGGGCAGGCTGCCGCAGATCTCGCCGCTGTGGGCGAAGCGGGCGATCTTGCCGTCGCTGTCGCAGGTGATGTCGGAGAGGACGGCGTTGCGGGTGGGCTTTTCCTTGAGCCGGTGGATGGGCATGACCGGGAAGATCTGGTCGATGGCCCAGAGGTCGGGCAGGCTCTGGAAGACGCTGAAGTTGCCGTAGTAGTAGTCGGTCATGACCGTGCTCATGCGGTCCATCTGGCTGCCGTCGTGGCCGACGGATTCGAGCTTGCCGGAGATCCAGGTCATGATGTCCCAGTACATTTCCTCGCCCTGGGAGCGCTCGCGCAGGCTGACCTTGCCGTAGTTGAATTCGCTGCGCAGCTTGTCGCGGTAGTAAACGGCGTCGTTGTAGATTTCCTGGACGCGGTCGCGGGTGAGCTTGTCGGGATCCTTGGCGCGTTCCTCGTGCAGTTCGGCGAGGTTGTGCAGGAGCTGGGGGGAGTCCTTGCTGAGTTCGAAGCCGCCGCGGGCGGGTTCGAAGCGGTTGACGTCGAGGATGTTGATGACCAGGACGGAGTAGTAGGCGACGATGGCGCGGCCGGACTCGGTGATGAGGTCGGGGTGGGGCACGCCGGCCTCGGCGGTGACTTCGGTGATGGCCTCGATGACGTCGGCGCAGTATTCCTTGGTGCCGTAGTTGCTGGAGGCGGAGGTGGCGCCCTTGAAGCCGTCGTAGGAGATGGCAAGGCCGCCGCCGAGGTCGAGGATGCCCATGCGGGCGCCTTCATGGACGAGGCCGCAATAGACGCGGGTGGCCTCGGTGACGGCCTGGCGGATGGCGCGGATGTTGGGGATCTGCGAGCCCTGGTGGTAGTGCAGCATGCGCAGGCAGTCGAGCATGCCCTGCTCGCGCAGTTCGTCGACGACGCCCATGAGCTGGCTGATGTTGAGGCCGAAGACGCTGGCGTCACCGCCGGAACCGGACCAGTGGCCGGCGCTTTCGGCGCTGAGGCGGAAGCGCACGCCGAGGGTGGGACGCACGCCCATCTTCTTCGAGCGCTCGAGGATGAGGGCGAGTTCGCTGGGCATCTCCAGCACGAGGACGACCTGCAGGCCCATCTTCTGGGCGTTGAGGGCGAGGTCGATGAACTCCTCGTCCTTGTAGCCGTTGCAGACGATGTAGGCCTCGGGATCGTGCATGTAGGCGAGGGCGGCGATCAGCTCGGGCTTGCTGCCGGCCTCGAGGCCGTAGTGGTACTTGCGGCCGTAGCGGGTGATTTCCTCGATGACTTCCTGCTGCTGGTTGACCTTGATGGGGTAGACGCCGCGGTAGACGCCCTGGTACTTGCCCTCGCGGATGGCGGTGGCGAAGCCGTCGTTGAGTTCGTCGATGCGCCAGCGCAGGAGGTCGCCAAAGCGGATGAGCACGGGCAGCTGGGTGCCGCGCTCGCGCAGGCCCTTGACGATCTCGGCGATGGAGACCGGCTTGGTCTTCTTGCCGTCCTTGAGGTTCACGGCCACCTCGCCCTTGGCGGAGATATCGAAATAGCCATGGCCCCATTCACGGATGCCGTACAGGTCGGCGCTGTCGTGGATGGACCAGGCGGAGTGTTTGGGGGCGGGGCGGCGTTGCATGGCGGTCACTGCGGAGGGCGAGTATGGGCGCATTCTCCCCGATGGAAAGCGAAAGTGTGGGCCGCGGCACGGCGCCGGGCCGCCGGTTTGGCATCGCTCTCCGGTGCGGTTTTCCCTGGATGGCGCGAGCGAGTCCACCGCAGAACGCGGGATCAGCCGAGGCGCAGGTCGAGGGTGAGCGGGAACTCGGCGACGCCCGGCAGGTCCACCGGCTCGATCCGGCCGGGGCTGTGGCCGTTGGCGAAGAAGCGCGCCAGGCGACGGCTTTCGGC
>CANNUR010000337.1 GCA_947523045.1 uncultured Prosthecobacter sp. | reverse complement strand
CCTGAATGCGCCGCACAGCTACCGCGGCGACCTGCAGATCCAGCTGATCTCCCCGACCGGCACGGTCAGCACACTGGCGACCCGCACCGGCGCCGACGACGGTCAGGACTATGACAACTGGACCTTCTCCAGCGTGCGCCACTGGGGGGAATCCGCGCGGGGCGTGTGGACACTGCACTGCCAGGATCTGGCGCGCGGCGACACCGGTGCCTTGCTCTCCGCCACGGTGACCTTGTTCGGTTCGGCGATCGAGCCCGTCGTGCTCACCCAGTTGCCGGAACCGGCCCTGGTCGGCGAGGGCGAACCCGCTTCGTTCCAAGCGGCCGCCGAGGGCGGTGGCACGATCGGCTACACCTGGCGCAAGCTCGGCACGACAGCCTCCCTGGGCACCGGGGCCGAATTCAGCATCGCCGCCGCCAAACTCACCGATGCCGGCAGCTACCAGGTCCTCGCCAGCAATGCCACCGCCACCGAGGAGAGCCCAACAGCGAGCCTCGGTGTGCTGCGCCGCAGTGTCGCCGGTCAAACCGTCACCGAGGGCAAAACCGCCGTGCTGCGCACCGCCGCCGCCGGCCCGGGTTTGACCCTGCGCTGGCATCGCGACGGCCAGCCCTTGAGCGACGACGACCGCCTGTCCGGCACCGACGGCGCGACATTGACGATCCGCCAGTGCGGGGCAGGGGACACCGGCAGCTACACCTGCGTGGCCAGCCTCGACGGCCTCGAATTGAGCACCCTGCCAGCCACGCTCGCGGTGACCCTGCGACCCGTCATCAGCTCGCTCCTGCCGCCGGTGGCCGGCGTCAGCGGCGCGGTCGACTGGCAACTGCTCGCCGCCAACAACCCGCTGCGTTTCACCGTCCAAGGCCTGCCGCGCGGATTGAAGTTCGACCGCGCCACGGGTCGCATCCACGGCATCCCGGAACGCCCCGGCACCTACGAAGTTCGCATCAGCGCCAGCAACGCCGCCGGCTCGAGTGAGACGGTGACCGTGATCTGGGACATCGCGCCGCTGCCCGAGGGGGTGGCTGGCGTTTTCCATGGTCTGCTGGCCCGCGAGGCAACGCTCAATCAAGGGCTTGGCGGCCGCTTCCAGGCGACCATCGCCGCCACCGGGGCTCTGTCGGGCAGTCTCACCTTGGGCGACAAAAGTTACCGCTTTCGCGACCGTCTCGATGCCCCACCGGGCGAGATCCCTCAAGCCGAACTTGAGATCCGAAGAGCCGGTGGTTTGCCCCCTCTGGAACTGCGTTTCAGCGTCGCCAATGGCGAACTGCACGGCACGCTCGCTGTGGGCGACGACAGCGCCGGGGTCGATGCGCTGCGCAGCGAGTGGGATGCGGTGGCCCATGCGGGGCTGAGCGGCCCTTACACCGCCCGGTTTTTGCCAGCAGCGGATCGCGTCGCCGATCCCTTGGTGCCGCAGGGCGCCGGCTACCTGGCCGGCAGCCTCAGCACGAAGGGCGCCTTCCAATGGGCCGGGCGTCTGCCCGACGGCCGCAGCTTCACCACCGCCGCGCCGCGTGGCCAGGCCGGGCGCATGCCGCTCTTCGCCTTTGACAAAAAAACCGCCACCACCCTGCGCGCCTGGCTCGATCTCGAAGCGACCGGGTTGCAGCCCTCGGTTGCAGACTTTGCCGGCAGCCCCGACCTGCAGCGACAAGGTCAGCCGGGCCACGCCCTGGATCTGGTCGGCGCGGCCTACCGACCCGGCAACGACCTTCCCACCTTCCTCGGCCTCGTGGCCGGAGAGGCCGTGGTGATCCTACGCGAGGACGGTGAGACGGAGACCCTGCGCCTGGATTTGACCGTCGAGGCTCCCCACAAGCTGCTGCCGATGCCCGATCCCAGCGCCCGGCTGCGACTCAAGGCGAATGCCAAAACCGGGGTGTTCACCGGCAGCCTCGTGCCGATCGGTGCAGGCTCGGCGCCCGTGGCCGGGGTGTTTGTCCTGCCGCTCGGCGGCGGGGCGGGGCAGGGCATCGGTCACTGCCTGCTGCCACAGCCGGAGGCGCCGCCCCTGAGTGCACGCTTCGACCTGCTGGCGCCGGACTGAGGAGGCGGAGTCAGCGGAACAGGGCACCGAGTTTTTTGCCGAGGATCAGGCTGGCGCCGGCCAGGGTGATGCCCAAAAACACCATTGCCCAAACTCCGAGCGCCGAGGCCAGCGCCGGGCCGTTGCCCAGCGACATCACCAGCGAGTAGATCGCCTTGGTGATCGGGTAATGCACGGCCTGCTGGGCCAGGATCATCGAGTCGCTCACCTCCAGCATGGCAAAGGCAAAGGCCAGCAAACCGCCGGCGACCAGGTTCGGCAGCACCAGGGGCAGGGTAATGCGGCGCAGGGCGCGCCAGGGCGTGGCCCCCAGGTTTTGCGCGGCTTCCTCCAGAACCGGATGCACCTGCTGAAAGCCGGCCGTGGCCGAGCGCACGACGTAGGGCAGGCGACGCACCGCGTAGGCGATCACCAGGATGAGCAGGGGATCCTCGCCGAGGATCAGGCCGTCGAAACTGCGACCGGGCCGGGTCATGGCCAGATAGCCAAAGGCCAGCACCACGCCCGGCACCGCCAACGGCAGCATGGCCAGCAGGTCGAGCCACTGGCAACCCCAAATCCGCGTGCGCACGTTCAAATAGGCAACGCCCGTGCCCAAGACCAGGGCAAGCACCAGCGCCGCCAGCGAGTACTTGAGGCTGTTGGCGATCGAACTCAGGGTCAGTTCATGGCCGAGCGCCCCGGCATAGTGGTCGAGCGTCCATCGCTCGGGCAACACGGTCGCATACCAGTCGTCGGCCAAACTCAACAACACCACCCCCAGATGCGGCAGCACCGCCAGCAGGGTCACCCCGACAAACACCAGCGCGCAGCCCAGTCC
>CANNUR010000336.1 GCA_947523045.1 uncultured Prosthecobacter sp. | reverse complement strand
GCACCAGCGGGTAGACCAGATTCCACCCCGCCACACCAACTGCCTTGCGTGCCTGCCCCTGGCGCAAGGCCTCGAGACCATCAAGCACGGTCACCACCACCCCCATGGCCAGCAACAGCCACACGGTTGCCGGCACACCGCCAGCCTGCACCATCGCCAGCGTGAGCGCACCATAGGCGACGAATTCGCCCTGCTGGATGAAGATCACCCGCGTGACCGCGAATACCAGTACCAGCGCCAGCGCCAGCAGCGCGTAGATGGCGCCGTTGGTGATGCCGTCCTGGCCCAATATCAGTGCAACAGTTGAATCCATCTCGTCCTCCTTTTCCCCGCCCCCGATGCCGCGCAGTGGAAAAGCGCGCCCCGGCTCCGAACACAGACATCGGCGGCGCGCACTGGGGTCGGACCGCTTATTTGACGAGCGACCACTTGCCGTTGACGACCTCGATCAGCACGACCGCCTTCGGATCGTAGCCGCCGTGATCCTCGGCGCTCAGGGTATAGGTGCCATTGACACCCACCAGACCGGCGGTGCTTTCGAGGGCATTGCGGATCCGTTCACGGAACTCCAGGGTCCCCGGCTTGGCGGTCTTGACCGCTTCCTTCATGGCGTTCTCGAGCAGCAGCCAGGCGTCCCAGGCGGCGCCGGCGAAGGTCGAGCGCGAGTCGGCGCCGAGCTTGCCTTCGAGTTGCTGCAGGAAAGCGACGCCAGCGGCCTTGTTGGCATGGTCGTCGGCCAGCTGCTCGGCCACCAGCACCGGAGCGACCGGCAGGCGCGCGCCTTCGACGCTCTTGCCGCCCAGGCGCAGAAACTCGCGGTTCGCTACCGCATGCGACTGGTAGATCGGGCCCTTGTAGCCGCGCTCGCGCAGCGTGGTCTGAGGCAGGGCTGCCGGGGTGCCCGAGCCGCCGATGAAGACCGCCTCCGGACGGGCGGACATCATCTTGAGAATCTGGCCGGTGACCGAGCTGTCGTTGCGGGCGTAGCGCTCGGTGGCGACGATCTTGATGCCGGCAGCCTGGGTGGTCTCGGTCAGCGCCTTCAGCAGCAGCTCGCCCCAGGAGTCGGAAAAGCCGACGAAGCCGACCGTCTTGACGCCCTTGGCCTTCATGTCCTCGACCACGCGACCGACCATGATGTCGGCGGTGGGCTCGACGCGGAAGGCCCAGGCGAGCTTGTCGGCGGTGGGGTCGATCGGCGCGATTGACAGCATCGGCACCCTGGCCTCGTTGGCGACGTCGACCATCGCCATGCCGTTGGTGATCAGGTTGGGGCCGATGATGGCGTCGACCTTGTTCTCGCCGACCAGTTTGCGGGTGTTCTTGACCGCGTTAGTCGGGTCGGTGGCGTCGTCCAGCACGATGTAGTTGATTTTTTCGTCGCCCAGGGCGGCGGGCATGAGTTCGATCGCCTTGCGCGTCTCGGCGCCAAGTGAGGCAGCCGGGCCGGTGAGCGAAAACACGACGCCGATGTTGATGTCGGCGACGGCGTGTCCGGCCGACAGGGCAAGGGCGATGGCAGCGATTTGGGTCTTGATGCGAAGCTTCATTTTCGTCTCCCGGTCTTTCTGATTGTCAGGATGTTGCGTTGAATGGCGAAGGTGCGTTGTGGGTGATTCGGGGGTGATTCAGAGGTGATTCGAGGGGCAGTGGGAGCGGCCGCTGAGGGCGCCGAAGCCGGCGATCCACTCCGGGATCTCACGGTAGTAGCGTTCCTCGGCCTGCCAGGCGCCGGTGCAGGCGGCGTCCATCGCCGCCACCGCCGCGACCCAGGTCTTGGCCTCGTGCGCCGAGCCGCCGGCGTCGGCGGTGATGTCGGCGTTGCGGTAGGCGTCGAGCGCCGCCCAGTCGCGCGCGGCGAGCTGTTCCATGAGCCTGCGGTCCCACTCGGCGTTGAGCGGGTGCAGGGTGCTGGTGCCGGCGGTGAAGGCCTCGGCAGCGGCGATCGTGCGCGCTTGGCGGGCACCACGGGCTTCGGGCGAAGGGTTGCGGTTGTTGATCAGGCGGGCGATCACTTCCGGATCGGTCGCAGTCGCCATCTGCGGCACGGGCGGGTTGTGCGACAGGCCGCCGGAGCCGATGAACAGCGTGCGCTGGCCCTGTGCGCGGGCGAAGCGGCCAACGGCCTCGCCGAGCAGGCGAGCGCGCTGAAAGCTCACCACCGGCGGCGCCACCGAGTTGATGAAGATCGGCACCACCGGGTAGCGGTCGAGCGCGCCGGTGAGCTCTTCGAGCGGCTGGGCGCAGCCGTGGTCGACCTGCATGCGGTACGAGAAGCCGAGATCAATGCCGGCATCGACCACCGCCTGGGCACAGGCTTCGGCCAGTGTGCGCGGCACGTTCAGCGGTCCAGCGGAAGACTGGTAGTCACCCACCGACTCCGCCGCCATGCCGATGCAGAACTGCGGCATCAGGTCGAGAAAGAAGCCGTTGAGGTGATCGGGCCAGAACAGGTAGATCACCTCGGGGTCGAAGGCTTCGACCTCTGCGCGCAGGGTATCAACCAGTCCAGCCACTTCCTTGACGATGGCGGCCTCGGGGTCGAAGTAGCCTTTCAACGGGGAGTGCGACAGGCACTGCAGGCGCGCTTTCATCAGGCGGCTCCTTTGCCCACGTTCAGGCCCATCTTGTCGGCGACCCGGGCGAGCAGCTCATTGATCTTGACCGGGTAGGCGAGGCCGGCGACGAAGCGGTCGGGACGGATCACCGCCACCGCGCCCGGATGGCTGCCGAACCACTCCTTGAGGCGCATCTGCTCGTCGCCGACGACGATGGCGTCAGGGCCGATCGCCTGCTCGCGGTGGATCTGCACCACCGGCTTGACGGTGATGATCCGCCCGCCGAGCGCAGCCAGGATGTCGCGGCTCTTCTGGTTGAGCCAAAAGCTCGGATCCACGC
>CANNUR010000335.1 GCA_947523045.1 uncultured Prosthecobacter sp. | reverse complement strand
GGCGCTGGGCACCTGGCAGGGAATCTACCTGTTTGAGCACCGCCGCGACCCGCATCAGCGCCAGATCGTGGTCAGCATCGTTGGAGAATGAACCGGCGTGGAAGAATGCTGGCGCCGGCCTGACTCGCGGCGCGTACCCCCTTTGCCAACGACCGAATGGATTCTCCTGCCACCACGCCGACGCCCCTGCCAGACACACTGCCCGTCATGGTGCTGTCCGACTGCTGCCTGTTCCCCGGCTGCCAGTTGCCCCTGTTCATCTTCGAGGAACGCTACCGGCGCATGCTTGCCCATGCCCTGGCCACCGACCGCATGTTCTGCATCGGCACCCGCCAGGGACGGGAAGCGGCGCGCAGCGAGGTTTTTCCCGTCAGCACCGCCGGCCTGGTGCGCGTGTGCAAAACCCAGCCCGATGGCACCTCGCATGTGCTGCTTGTCGGACTGCAGCGCATTCGGCTGCTTGGCTGGGAACAGCAGGAGCCCTTTCTGCAGGCGCGGATTGAACCGCTGCCAAGCGTCCACGATTCCGCCGCCGAACTCGAAAGCCTGCGTGAACGCGCACTGGAGTTGCTGCCCTGCGGGGAGGACGAGACCGCGCGTGAGCATCTGAATGAAATCCGCCGACAGTTGGCAGCGGTCGACTCGGCCGAAATCGTCTGTGACTTTCTCGCCCACCGCTTCGTGCGCCGCTCGGCCTGCTCATTGCGACTGCTCGCCGAACCCAATGTGGCGGTGCGCTACCGGCTTCTCATCGACGAATTCAGCCGTCAGCGCACCTCGGCCTGAAGCGCTTGCCGGCTGCCACCTTCCGCTCTAGCCTGCGGACGCATGACGCCCGCTGCCCCTGTCGCCGATGACCCGCTCGCTGCGGCCTTCCTCGGCTTCCTCGAGTCCGAGCGCCGCTGCTCGGTGCGCACGCTGGAGAATTACCGCCATGCCCTCGCCGAGTTCCGTCGCCGGCACGCCGGCTTCAGCGGCTGGCAGGCCCTGGATGCGGAAGACTTCCGTCGCTACCTCTTCGAGCAGATGAAGCGCGGCCTGGCCCGGGGCACGATCCGCCTGCATTTCGCCGCCCTGCGCTCCTTCTTCAAATGGCTGGCCCGCCGCCAGGGCTGGGCGCAGAACCCGCTGCTCGACGTGCAGCTGCCCAAGGCCGAGAAAAAACTGCCCGTGGTGCTCACCCTCGCCCAGGTCATCGAGATGCTCGAGCTGCCGCTCAAGCTCGCCCCCGACAAGCAGGCGCCGGCCTGGGCGCCGGAGCGTGACGCGGCCATCCTGGAACTTTTTTACAGCACCGGCATGCGCCTGTCGGAACTCGCCGCGCTCGACGTTGCCGATCTCGATGGCTACAGCGACACGGTGCGGGTCTTTGGCAAGGGCGGCAAGGAACGGCTGCTGCCCGTGGGCGGTCCGGCTTCCGCGGCGGTGCAGCGCTACCGGCTCAAGGCCGGCGTGCATGAGGGGCCGCTGTTCCTCAGCAAGCTGCGCCGGCGCATCACCACGCAGGCGATCGCCGACATCGTCGAGAAGTACCGCAACAAGGCCGGCCTGCCGATCCATGTCACCCCGCACAAGCTGCGCCACAGTTTCGCCACCCACCTGCTCGACAACGGTGCCGACCTGCGCAGCGTTCAGGAACTGCTCGGTCACGCCAGCCTGAGCACGACCCAGATCTACACCCACGTCTCCATCCAGCGGATGAAGGAGGCCTACGAGGCCGCCCATCCGCGCGCCTGAACCGCCATGCCCGTCGTCAACCTGCAGATCACCCGCGGCGCCACGCGTGCGCAGAAGGCCGCCGTTGTCGCCGACTTCACCGATGCTCTGGTCCGCCACCTCGGCAAACGCCCCGAGCACATCCACATCGTCATCCAGGAGGTGGCCGAGGAGGACTGGGGGTATGCCGGACTGCTGACCGACACCTGGCGGCAGCGCCAGGCGGATGCTGAGAAAAGCCCTGTCCAAAACCCGTCCGCAACCGACTCTTGAAAGCCATGACTTCCCGCCGCCATTTCCTTGCCGCCGTCACCGCCGCCTTGGGCGGTTCCGCCCTCGCCGCCGGAGGCCGGCCCCAGACCCTCGTTTTGCAGTCGGCCTGGGACACCGTCAACATTGGCGACATCGGTCACACGCCGGGCACGCTGCGCCTGCTGGAACAGCATCTGCCGGAGCTGAAGGTCGTGCTGTGGGCGGCCAAGCTCGATGAGCGCGTCACCGCCATGCTGCGCCGCCGCTTCCCGAAAGTGGAGATCCTGCAGGGCAGCCTGACCGGCAAATCCGAGCGCGACGAGGCGCTGCGCCAGGCCATCCGCGGTTGCGACCTGTTCTTGCGCAACTCGGGCATGGGCCAGGACATCAGCTTCATGCGGTTCTGCCGCGATCACGGCCGCCCCTACGGCCTGTTTGGCCAGTCCTACTTCCCGAGCATGGTCGAGGGACCGGGCTCCGAGGAGCGCATCGCCCTGCTCAATGGCGCCTCCTTCATTTACACCCGCGAGACGAAAACCCTGAAGATCCTCCAGGGTGCCGGCCTGCGCACGCCGGTGCTGGAGTTTGGTCCCGACGGCTGCTTTGGCATCGACGTCCGCGACGAGGAACGCGGCCTGGCGACGATGCGCAAGCTCGGCCTGGAGGAGCGCAAGTTCATCACCATCCAGTTGCGCACCAACACCGCCAAGCTGCCGGGCCAGGATGACACGCGCACGCCGAAGCTCAATCCGCTGCATCCGACGCCGGCCGTCGGAGGCACGCCGGTCGAGCGCGCGGTCCCGTGGATCCTCGAGCACGAGCTGCCGCGAGGTTGGTACAGCGCGCCGCTCGGATGGATCGACGCGCGCGGCGACGCGGAGTTCGTCGTGGCGCTCTGATGCGGCGTCGTGCAGGGCGCGCGCGCCTGGCTCTGGGC
>CANNUR010000334.1 GCA_947523045.1 uncultured Prosthecobacter sp. | reverse complement strand
GGTGAGCACGTCGTTGACGTTCATGGCCACCAGGTCCTTGCCGGCGTTTTCCAGCAGGTCGTGCTTGAGCAGCAGTTCGAGCTTGGTGCCGACGCCGTCGCAGCCGGTGAAGATCATCGGCTGCTTGTAGCGGCTGAGGTCATAACCGGCGGCGAACAGGCCGAAGGCGTTGGCCAGCTTGCGCTTCTTCTGGGTGGCCTTCACCAGGGCGCCGATGTCGTCGACGAAGGACGCCGCTTCATGGATGTCGACGCCGGCCTGCTTGTAAGTGTGCTTGGACATGGGGAGGGACGCCGGGGCTGCGGCGGCACTGGAGATAGAAGCGGCGGGGCGCGGATGCAAGTGCGGCTTCGCCCGGCCGCTGCCGGCTTTTCACTTGAAGCCGCCGCCGGAGCCGGCTAGCTGCCGCCATGGCCGCGCCCCGACCCATCTCGCTCCTGCTGGTGGACGACCACTTTGTCGTCCGCAGCGGTCTGGCCGCCTCACTGGAACTGGAGGACGACCTGTGTGTGCTCGGCGAGGCCGACCGTGGTGAAACGGGGATCGCCGCCTACGAGCGCCTGCGCCCGGACCTCGTGCTGATGGACCTGCAACTGCCCGGCATGAGCGGCATCGAGGCAACCGCCGCCCTGGTACGCGCCCATCCCGGCGCGCGGGTGCTCATTTTCTCGACCTTTGCCCGCGACGACGAGGTGCAGGCGGCGCTGCGTGCCGGCGCGCTCGGCTACCTGCAGAAATCGTCGTCGCGCGACGACCTGCTGCGCGCGGTGCGCACCGTGGCGCAGGGGGGGCGTTACCTCTCGGACGAACTGGCCCGCCGCCTCGACGCGCGCCAGGCCGAGCCGGAGATCACGCCGCGCGAGCTGGAGATCCTCGCCCTGGTGGCGCAGGGCAATCCGAACAAGGCGATCGCCGCCCAGCTGGGCATTGGCGAGGACACGGTGAAGCAGCACGTCAGCCGCATTCTCGCCAAGCTGAAAGTCCAGGACCGCGCCCAGGCCACTGCCGAGGCGATTCGCCGCGGCCTGGTGCGGGTCTGAACGGCCATCCCCCGAAAGTGGGGTGTCGGTGCACGTGAAAGGCGGTCGCACCGCGCGTTGGTAGAGAAAGCTTTTTTCGCATGACCCGAGCCCTCTTCACGTTTCTCGCCCTCTCCGCCGCCGCCTGGGCCGCCAGCGACCCCAAGGAGGGGGCGCAGAACGACTCCAGCCCGGTGCCGGTGGTGGCGCCCGTGGCCAAGTGGACTTTCGATGGCAAGGAGCCCGGCGTGTTCAAGGGCAAGGCCAGCCTGCAGCCGGTCGGGCCGCAGAAGCCGATTTACCCCGGTTTCCCGGCCAGCAACCGGGCGCTCGCCCTGGATGGTAAGGACGGCTTCCTACAGGTCACCGAGAAGGATCTGCCCGGGAAGAACCTGCGTTTTGGCCATGGCGACACGATCACCCTGGAGGCCTGGGTCAACGCCGAGCAGCTCAACAACGGCAGCTACGTCTATTTGATCGGCAAGGGCCGCCACAAGAACAAGGCCTTCAGTGCCGAGAACCAGAACTGGGCGCTGCGGCTCAAGGGCGAGGGCGGCGAGGCGCGGCCCTGCTTCCTGTTCCGCAGCCGCGCCGCCGACGGCAAGGAAAACTACCACCGCTGGGTCGCCAGGGAAGGTTTCGTTCCCGGCTCGGGCTGGCATCACGTCGCGGTCAGCTACAGCTTTGGCAAGCCGAAGAGCATAAGCGCCTGGGTCGACGGCAAGAAGGCTGCCGGCGGCACCTGGGACATGGCGGGTGAAACGACGGAAGCGCCGGTGAGCGATGCCGACGACATCCTGCTCGGCACCGGCAACGGCGGCGGTGCCGGCAACACCCTCAACGGCGCGCTCGACGAGGTCGCCGTGTACCGCGACCTGCTGCCCGAGGTGACGCTGGCGCAGCGCTACGAGTTCAATCCGCCGCCACCGCCCGTGGACGCCAAGAAGCTGCCGCGCGGCCGCGTGATCGTGCAGATCTGCGAGGAGGGCGTGCCCGCCAAGAACGCCTGGCCGGCCTTTCCGCCGCAGCCGACCGAAACCTATGAGGAGGACGTCTTTGGCCTGTTCGAAGTGCCGCAGAAATACGTCGACACCGGCGTGCGCGGCGACCGCCCGAATCCCTACCTGTTGCGCGTCGCCGCAGTCGTTCAGCTGCCCGCCGGCAAGCACCGCCTGCTGGTGCGCGGGCGCAACGCGACGCACCTGCATGTCGATGGACAGTTGCTCGTCGACATCGGCTTTGCCAAGGCTGACAGCGGCGGCCATGGCCGCGTCGCCGAACAGGACGAATACCTCAACCTGGGTCCCGACTTCCGCTTTGCGCCGCCCGGCACCCAGGAGAAGTGGACGGAGTTCGAAAGCGCCGGTGGCGAGCACCTGTTCGTGCTCGAGCAGATGGTGGGCGGTGTGGTCGGCAGTTCGAAGAAGCGTCCGGAGACCGGCGAGATGGTGGTTGCCGTGTCGCTGCAGGGCACGGAGACCTGGAGCCTGCTCAGCCCCGGTCAGCGCCAGGTGGCCTACACCGATGCCGGCTGGGCCGCCTACGAGAAAGAGCGTCGCAACCGGTTGACCGCCATGAACACTGAGCGTCGCGCCCAGGTGCGTGCGCAGCATGACGCCTACTGGGCCAAGCGCCGTGCCGCCGCCGCCGAATGGCTGGCCGCCACGCCGAACGTGCCGGTGCCGGCGCCGAGCGCGGATCTGCCGGCGCAGAACGCCGTCGATCACTTCCTCAATGCCAAGATCCGCAAGGTCTCGGCTCAGGTCGAGGCGGCGCGCCAGGACGGCGTGCACTTCTACCGCGAGGTGCTGCCCATTCTGGAACAAAACTGCTTCAGTTGCCATCAGGGCGGCAAGGCCAAAGGTGAGCTCAGCCTCGATTCGCTGGCCGCCGTGCTCAAGGG
>CANNUR010000333.1 GCA_947523045.1 uncultured Prosthecobacter sp. | reverse complement strand
ACCGACGCGGAGTGGTAGTTCAGTCGGTTAGAATACCGGCCTGTCACGCCGGGGGTCGCGGGTTCGAGTCCCGTCCGCTCCGCCAATAAAATCAACGGGTTAGATGCGATAAGCATCTAACCCGTTTTTCTTTTCTGGCCTTGGGGGCCATGTCAGGGGCCATGCGGTAATTGCTTTGAATGACGGAGGCTCTTGGCACGAATTTGGGAATCGTCGCGACACGCGCGGCGTGCGCTGGAAGCTGCGTCCCGGCCCAGGGCAGCCTGGAGGGATCCAGGCTCGGCTGGACAAACACCAACACCGTAGCCGACAAGCTTTGGTCCCTTGCATTCGAGCCACCCGACCGCTTGTTCGAGGGCATCCTTCTCGACGGGTGCCTGAATGCCGGCAACTGCGTGGTCAAGCGCCACGCCGACCGGCCACCCGCCCGTGCTGCAGGTCGGCTGAATCCAGGCCACCCGGCGATGGCCCCGGTCCTTCGCCGGGGCCCATGCGATCGTGCCGCAGCCTTCAACCGTCAGCGGCAACCTTCGAATGAGTCTCCATCAAAGCCCTTCGCAAGACCACGGTCCAAGTCTGCCTGTCCCGGGCTCCGGCGTTCGATCCTCGCCAGCGTGGCTTGATAGACCGCCACCAGCTTTTCTTCATGGTCTCGAACCGAATACACATCGGCACGCCCGACGATCATGTGGCGGCCGGCCTTGAGGAGCTGGCCCCGTGCGATCAGCACGTCACCCATCGCTGGAGCCACAAGATTGATCGCATAGCTGGCCGTGACCAGTTCGCCGGCGACTGAAGCGCAGGCCCATGCACAGGCGTCGTCAGCGAGCGCGCCGACGATTCCGCCGTGGGCGGCGCCGAGAAACTGGCGATGCTCGGGCTTCACGGCGATGCGGATCTGACAGCTCCCCTCTCCGAAGTGGTCCACCGTTCCGTTCAGGATCGAGCGAAAGAACGACACCTCGAGGATGGAATCGAGAAAGGCGCGCGACACACCCGTGCTGACGGCCATCGAAAACGGCTCACTGCGTCCTGTGGGCGGGCGCGGCCGCCGCCGCCAGCGCTGCCTTGGCCTTCTCGACATCCAGCGCACGGCCGCCGACACCGTAGCCGCCCGCCGGAATCTCATCGATCAGGACGTGGACGTTCGGACGGATCGCGGGAAATCCCTCCACCTCCACGACGGCATCCGTCACCTTGCGGATGAGATCCGACTTCTGGGTATCGCTGAGCGATCCGGATGGGGTTTGAATCGTGATGATCGGCATGATCAGTTCCCTTTGTATGGTGATCGCCATACTATGGCGGCCACCATACAATGTCAAGACCGAAGCAATTTCGAAGGATGGTCGGTGGCGAGAACGACGGATGCGCGCGGAAAAGCGATCGAGACGGCTGAGCGGCTGTTCCGTGTCCAGGGTTATGCTGCTACAGGCCTCAACCAGATCATCGAGGAAAGTGGTGCCCCCAAGGGTTCGTTCTATTTCCATTTCCCGGGCGGTAAGCGTGAACTGGCAGCCGAGGTGCTCGCCGCCTATCGCGCGAAGATGTCAGCAGGGTTCCGGATGCTGGCCCACAAGGCGGCAGGAAACCCCGATCGGTTCCTCCAAGCGCTCGTGAAAGCCGTTGCGGAAGAAATGAGGGCGTCCGGGTGGGAGATGGGCTGCGCGGCCCAAACGCTCGCACAAGAGCTGGCGCCTGGCGATGAGGAGGTAACCAATGCGCTCACCTCCCTCTTCGACGAGTGGACCGAAATCATCGCAACCGTGATCGGCCCGTCGGAAGATCGCCGCGCCGCGCGCTCGCGAGCCCTGGCGCTTGTCGCTGCGCTTGAAGGCGCAAGAACCCTGGCCCGGGCGCTTCGTTCGGCTGCGCCCTTCGATGCCGTCGCCAGGCAGTTCTCAGTGGCTGGTCCCCAGCAAGGGCGACAAGCAGGGTAATGCTTGAGTCTGGCTCGTCTAAGCACGTATGCCTGCAGGTGGGATCCGGTGATTCTGCGCGCACGCTCCAAAGAGCTCGCGCAGTACAGGCCAGCGTGTCAAGTCATCCCCCCAGTCGTGATAACCCGATCGTCTTGCCTGGTGGAATTGAAGTTGCCTTCAGCAGTCTGCGCGGCAATAGGGATCGAGTGCAACAGCCGAGCTACCCGGTATGTGAGTGCGAGGGGCTGAGTGAGGGGCTGAGTGAGGGGCGCAAGAGAGGCTGGTGTGTGTCGGTCGGGTGCCTTTCCAGAGCAGGCGCGAGCGAAAAGGGGCCCCCGTGCCTGCTCTGGAAAGGGAAGCCGTGGCTTCCCTTGCGGTGTCAGATGCTCAGTCGAGCAAATCCACCGCGTGCTGCAGTGCGTCCTCGCCTACCGAGAGGCGGAACACGCGACCCCGCAACAGGGGGTAGTTCTCCAGCTTGAGCTGCACCAACATCGACCGCAGCGTGGCCACTGGATCCACCGCGCGAAGACGCATGATCAGCTCTGCCAGTGCCTCGGTGTCCGCCTCCATGTCCTCTTCATGGAAGCGCTCGTAGGAGTCGATGAAGTTTGAGGCCTGCTGCGCCGCGCAGCCGGACGTTTCTCCGAGCGGAATGAACAGCGTTTCGTCGTGGAAAACGCCGTCGTCGTAGAGCTCGATCATGTCGGCGCCGATTTGGACGCGGACGCGCTCGCAGAGCACCACGTCGGTCCAGAGCCAGCGGCCTTCGAGTTTCGTCTGGTGCGACGGGGCAATCGCCTCCACCGTGGCCGTGTCGCACTCCAGTTTCCAGACATGCTGGTGTACCCAGTGGGTGTCCTTCAAGGCCTGGGTGTCGACAATCACCAGGTCCAACTGCTTGGCGAGCATCCAACTGGCCATCGAGGTTTCGCAGGGCGCGTCCAGGACTGCGAGGCGAGCTCGCCCGGATTCAACCTCTTCGCGAGTGGGTGCCACGGAGACCGTCTCCAAGAAGGTGCAGTACGAGGTGGCCTCCTGGATGGGATAGCC
>CANNUR010000332.1 GCA_947523045.1 uncultured Prosthecobacter sp. | reverse complement strand
AGCAGGAGCAGGCGGGTGAAGCCGTGGGCGAGGAAGTTTTCCAGCAGGCCGGCGAGCAGGTCGAGGTAGACCCGCGGCTCGGCCGAGAGCGTGCCGGGGAAGTCGAGGTGGTGATGCGAATTGCCCAGCCACTGCAGCGGCGCGAACAGGGCGCGCTCGCCGAGCGCCAGCTCGGCCCGGCGGGCGATCTCGCCCATCAGCATCGAATCGGTGAAGACCGGCAGGTGGCGACCGTGCTGCTCGAGGGCGGCGATGGGAAACACGACGGGCGTGGTTTTCGGCAGGGCGGCCACCTGGGGCCAGGTCATCTCAGCGAGGAGCATCAGCCAATTACGGCGGCGCTCGCCACCTTCCATCGGATTGTGCCGTTCTCGGGAGCAGGTCGTTCGGCGACCGCACGCAAAATTGTGCATGGGATCGCCCTGAGACTTTGCCACCCTGGAGAGCCGAGTCGGCCCCTCAGGCTCCGAGCGCGGTGCGGATGCGGCCCACCAGTACGTTGTCCTTTTCGCCGGAGCCGCGGAAATAAAACACGCTGGCGGCGAGCAGGCGGTCGCGCCAGGGCTGGGCGAGCTGCTCGTAGTCCTCGAGCACCGCCGAGCTGAACTTGTAATCGTGCGAGTTCGTGCCCTTGAGGAAGACGAGCCGCCGCGCGGCATCGGCGATCGGTTGCGCGCTGTTGCGGCCCTGCAGATAACCCAGCATCTTGCGCGCGGCGATAAGGCGGTCGCTGCCGATGTCGGCGAAAATTTCCGCCACGGCCTCGTCGCCCTTGGCCGTCGGCAGGATGGGTTCGAGGCTGTCGATGGCCGGACCCTTGCTGGTGCGGTCGCCGCGGTAGAGCGGCAGAAAGGCGGCGTTTTGCAGCAGCAACAGCCGTCGCGTCTCATCGCTCTGCGTGCGTTGCCAGGCGTAGTGGATGGCGTTGGTGAAGGTCATCGCGTGCAGCGAGAGGATGCCGGGCGCCTGCATCAGCAATTCGCCCGCGCCGCCGAAAAGGGCCTCGAAAACCGACTGCGGCGCCACGCCCTGATTCAGCAGTTCCACGGCGGCGGCGCTGGTGTCGGCAGGCGCGCCGCTGCGCACGGTCTGCAGCAGTTCCTTCGTCGCGCCGGCATCGCGCCGGCCCTCCAACCAGCCGGCGCGCACCTGCTTCACGGTTGCCAGGTTGTCGCGGAAGGGCCGATCGGCGGGCAGGTCGGCCTGGGCGGGATTGTCCTTCGCACCGGCGCGGTCGAGCAGGGCGTAGGCGAGCGAGCGCAGCACCGGCTCCGCATGCTGCCAGCCGATGACCTCCAGCGTGCGGAAGCTGTTCGCCACGTAGATCGCCTTGTGACCGATGTCGCGGAAATCGCGCATGCCGTAGCGGGCAAAGATCTCAAACAGTTCGTTTGCTCCCGCCGTGCGCACGAGGCCGGTGATGGCGGCATCGGCGGCGCCTTCGTCCCACTGGTCCATCGCCTCCAGAAAGGCCCGCCTGGCGTCGGCGCTGGAGGGCACGCGGCTCTCGTCCACCGGTCGCATGAGCCAGTTGCCCTCCTTCACATTCGCGGCCTGCGAGGCCTTGAACTGATCGATGGCCCAAAAGATCGGCAGCCAGCGCTCGGCATCCGGGGAGGCGAGGCTGGCGAGGTGGGCGGAGTTCACCACCAGCACGGCGTGGAATTTGAAGCCCACCGGCCGCGGCTGCACGTTGCGGATGCCGGCCAGCATCAGGGCAGCGAGCACGTTGCGATAGCTGAGCCCGCGCTGCACCCGCGCGGCGACCTCCTCCAGCAGGCGCTCGCGCGGCGTGTCTTCGAGCAGCCGCACCAGCGGCTCGATCTCGGGATGGAAGCGCACCAGATGCGGCGGCAGCTTGGCCTCGGCTGCCGAGACGGCAGGCAGTCGGCCGAGGAATCCCAGTTGGCCCAAGGCCGTGAGCGCACCTGCACCGGTGGCCGAAGTGAGAAAAGAGCGGCGCTGGGTCATGACAGGAAACCTCCGGAAGTTGCAGGATTAAAATACCAACTCCGTGAAGCGAGGAACAGCAAATACGAACGGGTCATCGACAAGAGCCCCGCCTTGACCTCTTCAGGAGGTTCGATCATGCTATGGATTCCTAGGATGTCCCACCAGCCGCTTAACATCCACGCCGGCACGCAGGTCGTGACGAAGGTCGGCGTGCATGGCAGCAACAATGCCCTCGTGCATCCGCGTGGTGCTGTCGGCACCGTCACACGCACGCCCTGCGGCCATGAGCAGCATTTTCTCGTGCGCTTTCCGGATGGCTTTGAGGCCTCCCTGCTGCGTGACGAACTGGAGGTGCTGAAGCACTTCAAAGACCGCCTCGATCCCGCTGGCGCACGCGACTTCGTCCTTGAGGAACATGTCATCTACCGCTGCATTGTCGGTTCCCGCGCTTATGGGCTCGAAACGGACGCGTCAGACACTGACCTGCGCGGCATTTACTTGGCCCCGGCGGAGTTGCAGTGGTCGCTTTACGGCGCGCCGGAGCAGTTTGAGGACAACGCCACACAGTCCTGCTACTGGGAGTTGCAGAAGTTCCTTGTGATGGCGCTGAAGGCCAACCCGAACATCTTGGAGTGCCTCTACTCGCCTCTGGTGGACAAGGTGACGCCCATTGGTGAGCGACTCCTCGCCATCCGCGACCGTTTTCTGTCCCAGATGATCTTCCAGACCTTCAACGGCTATGCGCTGAGCCAGTTCAAGAAGATCGAGCAGGACATCCGCAACCGCGGTGAGGTGCGCTGGAAGCACGCCATGCACCTCCTCCGCCTCCTCATGACCGGAGCCGCCACCCTCCGCGAAGGCCGCGTCCCCGTCCACGTCGGGCCCCGTCGGGATGAGCTGCTCGCCGTCAAACGCGGCGAATGGAGTTGGGAAAAAGTCAATGCGTGGCGGCAGGAGCTGCACCGTGACTTCGAACAGGCGCTCATGGCAACAAAACTTCCAGAGAGGCCGGACTATGAGGCGGCGAAT
>CANNUR010000331.1 GCA_947523045.1 uncultured Prosthecobacter sp. | reverse complement strand
TCCGTGATCTCGATGTGGCGCCCGGTGACGACGATCGGCAGGTTGACGTTGTGTTTTTGCATGGTGTGTCTCTTCGTTGTGGGTTGGGGGGTTGCGGAAAAAAGCCGTTCACATGGTGAAATCCTCGCCCAAGTAAAGCCTGCGCGCCTCGGGGTCGTTGACAAGGAAATCCTTTGTGCCGTGTCGGCGAACTTGTCCCTCATAAATGAGGTAGGCGCGGTCGACGATGTTGAGGGTCTCGCGCACATTGTGGTCGGTGATCAGAATGGCCAGGCCAGCCGCCCGCAGCATGCGGATGATGTCCTGAATCTCGCTCACAGCGATGGGATCAACGCCGCTGAACGGCTCGTCGAGCATGAGCAGCTTCGGCTCGGTGACCAGACTGCGGGCAATGGTCAGCCGGCGCTTCTCGCCACCGGACAGTGTCAGCGCCAGATTGTCGGCCACATGATCGATGCCGAACTTCTCCATGAGCTGGCGGCACTGATCCTCGCGCTCCTGACGGGTGAAACGCTGGGTCTCCATGACCGCAATGATGTTCTCGCGGACGGTCAGGCGTCGGAAAATCGATTCCTCCTGCGGCAGGTAGCCCATGCCGAGGCGCGCGCGCTTGAACATCGGCTGATGGGTGGCATCGCTGCCGTCAAAAACCACCCGGCCGCCGTTCGGTCGAACCAGGCCGACAATCATGTAGAAGGTGGTGGTTTTGCCGGCCCCGTTTGGCCCCAGCAGACCGACGATCTCACCCTCCTTGACCTCAATGTCGACACCGTTGACCACGGCACGTCCGTCGTAGACCTTCTTCAGACCCTCGGTGTGCAGCAGCACGCCCGGCGACTTCCCGTCGGCCAGGGCCGCTCCTGCGGGGGTGGGTGAATCCATGGGGGGTGTAGCCGTCATGCCGTAGCCTCTCAACGTCCGGGCTCGGGGAGCACACCCGCCCCGCTGCCTTCCTCCTCGCCCAAAATGACCGTGCGCGGCCGGCCGGTGGTGCGCAAACGGCCGTCCTTTTCAAACACCATCAGCGTGTCGGGCTGCGTGGCCATGTGCAGGATGTTGCCGCGCTGCACCTGCGGATAGTTGCTCATGGTGATGGCGCCGGTCACGCCATCGTAGACCGCCTTGCGGCACTTGCCCATCTGCACTTCGCCTTCGGCGTTGCGCTTCTCAATGGTCACCGTCGAACCGGTCGCCACCGCCTTGCGGATGCCGCCGTCGCGGGGCTCATCCCCGGCCGTGATGGCCTCATCGGCGCGCTTCTTGTCGGGCGCCTTTTTCGACTTGTCCTTCGCCTCGTCCACCTTTTCCTCGCGCAGCATCTCGACCACGAGTTCGTCACATTCAATGTAAAACTGCGGATGCCGGGCACGCACATGGCCGGTGTACACAAAAACCGCCTCACGCAGGTTGAAAACAGCCTCATCGGCCTCGATCACCACGGTTGGCTCGCGCGGCTTCGCCGCCGGATCTTCGAGGGGCGGCAGGGCCTGCGGCTGCGGACCGGAAGCCGGCGCGGCGGGCGCCGGCGCGGTGGCCGCCTCGGTCGCAGGCGACGCGGGTTTCAGCCATTTTTTTGCCTCAGGCAGCAGGCTTTTGGCGGCGTCGACCGCCTGACGCTTCACGTCCGGCGATTGCACCGCGGCCTTGGCGGCCTCAGCCACGCCTTGCGGCACCTGTCCGGCCAGACCTTGGGCCGCGCGCAGCGCTTTGCCGGCGCCATCCGCGCCGCCGGCTGCACGCAGTTTTTCCGCCGCCGCGCGCAGGGTCGGATCCTGTCCAGGCACCACCTGCTGAGCCTGGCCGGCCAAGGGCAGGCAGGTCAGCAGGAGAAGAAACGGGAAGAGCGGGCGCATGTCAGTTCTTGGCGGCGGGACGGCTGGCAGCTTTGCCGGAGGCTGACGCGCCCGTCAAGGCGGCTGTGTCGAAGATCACGGTGGTCACACGCCCCTTGAGGGCGCCGATCGAAGTGGTGGTGTCAAAGACCAAGCTGTCGCCTTCAGCGGCGAAATCGGCGCGGGTGATGCGGCAGCGCTCACCGCTGCGCAGGACGCGTTCCCCCAGGTGGAACACCGCGGAAGGCAGTCGCACCTGTGTGTTGAAGGCGGTCGTCGCGCCAAAAACCTCGATGCTGGTGGGTCCGCAGACGAGGCGTTCGTCGTCCACACGCGTCAGCGTGTTGGCGCTCAGTTCGAAGGCGGGCTTACCGTCCTTGAAGGAGGGGATGACGACGTTGCGGCTCTCGAAACCGAGCGGCACCATGCGCCCGACCCCGGCGAGGCCGTCATCGGCTTCCTGGCCGGTCATGCCAGGAGCGAGCAGGCCCAGGACGGCGGCGAGCAGACGGCGGCAGGACCTCACGACAGCCCCTCCCTTCGCACGATCTGATGCAGGTCTCCCAGGGTGCGTAGGATGGGCGCCAGTTCACCGAGCGGCACCTGATTGGGGCCGTCGGAAAAGGCCTTCTCCGGCTCCGGATGGGTTTCCATGAAAACCCCGTCGCAGCCGGCCGCGACCGCGGCACGCGCCAGCACCGGGGCCAGTTTGCCGTCGCCACCGGTGGCGTTGCCAAGTCCGCCGGGGCGCTGAACGGAATGGGTGGCGTCAAAAATGACCCGGTAACCCAGTTCGCGCATCCAGTAGAGCGATCTCATGTCGGCCACCAGGTTTTGATAACCAAAGGTGGTTCCGCGTTCGGTAAAAAGAAAATTTTCACAGCCACAAGCCTCCAGTTTGTCGGCGATGTTGCGAACGTCCCAGGGCGCCATGAACTGACCTTTCTTGACATTGACCGCCCGGCCGGTCTCGCCGGCGGCGGTGATCAGGTCGGTCTGACGGCACAAAAAGGCCGGGATTTGCAGCAGATCGATGTGATCCGCGGCGATCCTGGCCTCTTCGGGGCTGTGCACGTCGGTGGTCACCGGCACGCCCAGTTCACGACCGACGCGTTCGAGCAGAGCGCAGCCCGCACGGACGCCCAGGCCACGGAAGGACTGTCCCGAGC